>NZ_JAKTIM010000019.1:0-115058 GCF_027855455.1 Acinetobacter sp. AOR01_HL
AGGAAGATCATCATGGCTAAAGCCAAGTTTGAACGTAATAAACCACACGTAAACGTGGGTACAATCGGTCACGTTGACCATGGTAAAACAACTTTAACTGCTGCGATTGCAACAATTTGTGCAAAAACTTACGGCGGTGAAGCGAAAGATTACTCACAAATCGACTCAGCACCTGAAGAAAAAGCACGTGGTATTACAATTAATACATCACACGTAGAATACGATTCTCCAACTCGTCACTACGCACACGTTGACTGCCCAGGCCACGCCGACTACGTTAAAAACATGATCACTGGTGCTGCTCAGATGGACGGCGCGATCCTTGTATGTGCTGCAACTGACGGTCCAATGCCACAAACTCGTGAGCACATCCTTCTTTCTCGTCAGGTAGGTGTACCTTACATCATCGTATTCTTAAACAAATGCGACCTTGTTGATGACGAAGAATTACTTGAATTAGTAGAAATGGAAGTACGTGAACTTCTTTCTACTTATGACTTCCCAGGTGATGACACTCCAGTAATCCGTGGTTCAGCTCTTGCAGCGCTTAACGGTGAAGCTGGTCCTTACGGTGAAGAATCAGTTCTTGCTCTTGTAGCAGCACTTGACTCTTACATCCCAGAGCCAGAGCGTGCAATCGACAAAGCATTCTTGATGCCAATCGAAGACGTATTCTCAATTTCTGGTCGTGGTACAGTAGTAACAGGCCGTGTTGAAGCTGGTATCATCAAAGTTGGTGAAGAAGTAGAGATCGTTGGTATTAAAGATACAGTTAAAACAACTGTAACTGGCGTAGAAATGTTCCGTAAACTTCTTGACGAAGGCCGTGCAGGTGAGAACTGTGGTATCTTACTTCGTGGTACTAAGCGTGAAGAAGTACAACGTGGTCAAGTACTTGCTAAACCAGGTACAATCAAGCCGCACACTAAATTCGACGCAGAAGTATACGTACTTTCTAAAGAAGAAGGTGGTCGTCACACTCCATTCTTAAATGGTTACCGTCCACAGTTCTACTTCCGTACAACTGACGTAACTGGTGCGATCCAGTTGAAAGAAGGCGTTGAAATGGTAATGCCAGGTGACAACGTTGAAATGTCAGTAGAATTAATCCACCCAATCGCAATGGACCCAGGTCTACGTTTTGCGATCCGTGAAGGTGGTCGTACTGTAGGTGCTGGTGTTGTTGCTAAAGTAACTGCATAATCACTTTTCAGTGAAAAAAGCGCTCCTTTTGGGGCGCTTTTTTTATATCCAATTGTTAGACAATTCAGTTGAAAGCTGGCCTTAACTGATACTTCAATGTCCCTATTTGCACTTAAGCCTTTTTATTAAGTTTGTATGATAAGAATCAAGAAAACGAACAATAAAGTTTAAGTAACTTAGGTTACTGGTAAGGAGCTTTCAATATGAATGCTAAAGTGAATATCACAAATCGTGCAGGAGCAAGCTTTCCTGTACGTCGTATGAACTTTGATTTTAATGATGTGCCAGAATACTGGATGAATGGTTCCGCTGGACTTACACATTTTATGACAGCGTTATCAGCGCTATTTCCAGCTGGTGAAAAGTTCTTTATTGATAGTGTGCGTGCTGTGCGTTATCACCCAGCAATTAAAGACAATGAAGAGCTACAAAAAGAAATCAGTGCTTTTATTGGTCAAGAGGCGATGCATACTCAAGAGCATGTAAACTTTAATGCTTCTGCCCAAAAATTTGGTCATGATGTTGAAACTTTAGAAAAGTTCACCGATACGGCTATTCAAACTGCTCGTAAAACTTTTGCAAAGCTCGTAAAACCATTTGGTATGACGCAAGAAATGGTGGACCTGACTGCTACTACAGCCCTTGAACATTTTACTGCAACCATTGCATCTCAGCTTTTAGTTAATACCCATATTCAAGAGTTGATGACAGATAAAACGATGTCAACCATGTGGTATTGGCATGCAATAGAAGAAAATGAACATAAAGCAGTTGCATTTGATGTGTATGAAGGTGTCTTTGGTAAAGGTGTAAAAGCTTATGCTTTACGCACAAGTTCACTTGTTTTTGCAATGGCTCTTATTTTCGTAATTCAATCTTCGTTTGTGGTTCGTCTTTTAAAGCAAGACCATAAATTAAACTTAGATGAGTTATTAGTAATTTATAAATATGGTTATAGCCCGTCGAAAGGCATTATTACGGGTATGGCTAAAGAGATGTTGGCTTATTTTAAACCAGGCTTCCACCCGAATGATTTAGATACGGTTAGTTTGTTAAAAACTTGGAAATCTAAACTTGGACTGTAAGCTGAAAGTAAGTGAAAAGGGCTGTTAGCAGCTCTTTTTTAGTGTCTATAAATTATGATCCACTTTTAAAAGATACTTGTTAATTTTGCCCTAGTATGAGGCTATTGATGACCTCATCTGATAATTTGCTGGCCTCATCTGCACTTAAATAGCGCCTTTAAAGGCGTATTATTATAAATATTAAGAAAATAAATAAGGATATAAGTGAATTTTTGATTCGCTTAAAGGAGTCTGACATGAATGCTAAAGTAAATATTTCTAATCGTGCCGGAGCAAGTTTCCCTGTGCGTCGTATGGACTTTGAGTTTGCTCAAGTTCCACGCTATTGGGCAAATTACGATGCAGGATTAACTCATTTTATGACAGCATTATCGGCTCTTTTTCCGGAAGGAGAGCAGTTCTTTGTAAACAGTACTCGTGCTGTGCGAAACGATCCTAAACTGGCTGATCCAGCACTTCAAAAAGAAATAAGTGCTTTTATTGGCCAAGAAGCTATGCATTCTAAAGAGCATCTAGCATTTAATGCTTCTGCGCAGGCGTATGGATATGATGTTCGTAAAATGGAAAAACAGACAGGTAAAGTTATTAAAGTAGGTACTGCGGTTGTAACCAAGCTAATGAAACCTTTTGGTTATACAAAAGAAATGATTGATTTAACAGGTACCTGTGCTTTAGAACATTTTACCTCAACTATTGCGGCGGAGCTTTTACAAAACCCTGAAATTCAAGCCATGTTCCAAGATGACACTATGTATCACTTATGGATGTGGCATGCGGTAGAAGAAAATGAACACAAAGCTGTGGCGTTTGATGTCTATACCAATATGTATGGGCAGGGGCCAAAAGCTTATTTTATGCGTTCAACTGCTTTAATCATTGCAATGGCCTTAATCTTTGCTACTCAGTCTTATTTTACTGCTAAGTTACTTAAGACTGATGATAAATTAACATGGAAAGATACCAAATACATGCTTAAGTTCATGTATGGCCGTAAAGGTTTTATGACTCGTCAAATTCCAGAATTATTAGATTTCTTAAGACCAAAATTCCATCCAAATGATTCGGATACGACAGCTTTATTGGCCACTTGGCGTGAAAAATTAGGTCTTTAAAAAACTGACTGGAAAAGAGCAATTTAATTGCTCTTTTTTTTACTCGTTTTTTCTATTTAAGTTTCTATAATACGTTTACTTTGAAATCTAAAAATGTGTTGAAACTCATGATTCGTACTATGCAAGCCTCAGATATTGATAGTGTTGCTCAAATTGAGAAGCTTGTTCAAACACACCCATGGTCTAGGCAGCAATTTGTAGAATCTTTAAATTCTTACCAATGTACGGTAATAGAATTAAACAATAAGGTGGTTGGTTTTTGTATTTTACAACCTGTATTAGATGAAGCGAATTTATTGCTCATGGCAATTGATCCTCAAATGCAAGGTAAAGGATTAGGATATCAATTGTTAGATGCGTCGATTGAGCGTTTAGAAAATCACCCCGTACAAATTTTTCTAGAGGTACGTGAAAGTAATAAAGCTGCTATTGGTTTATACGAAAAAACAGGGTTTCACCAAATTGATGTGCGTCGTAACTATTATCCAACCCAAGAGGGTGGACGTGAAAATGCTGTTATTATGGTAAAAAGCTGTACTGATGATTTTGCTTCTTTATTCTAAGAATGCCTGTCTTGTTGCTGTTTGAACAACAAGACAGAAGCAGATTATTTAATAATTAAATTATTCCATTCAGAAGGTAATGTGGTCATGAGGGAATTACCCAATTGATTGATCTCTTCTGGTGATAATGACCTATTTAAGCGGCGCCATTGCCCATCTAGTAAAAGTTCTAGCGGCGTATATTGAGATTTATAATTCATTTTAGCTGAGTGGGGAACCCAATAACCTAAGTAGACATATTCTAAACCGAGTGTTTTTACATATTCGATTTGATTCAGAATTGAATAAACGCCTAAAGATCTACGGTGTTCATCTGGGTCAAAGAATGTATAGACGGCAGATAACCCATCATCCATTAAATCACAAGTCGAAACGCTAATAAGACGATTGTCTTTCCATAGTTCTAAGAAGAAACTATCTGTACAGCTATGGACCAAGAATTTTTCAAATTGATCTAAACTTGGTGGAAACATATCACCATCGGCATGGCGCTCGTTAATGTAACGTTCATATAGATCATAATGAATTTGTGAGGCTTGCCGTGTTGGTAGAACAGTCATGGTGAGATCTTGATTTCGCTTCCATGCTTTTTTTTGCATGCTGTTCATTTGGAAATCGGCAACAGGTACACGACAAGATAAACACTGCCTGCATAAATGACATTCAGGACGGTATACAAAGTCGCCACTACGACGAAAACCTAATCGCGATAATTCAGAAAGCGTCACTACATCAATCCGATGAATCGGATCTAAAAAGACCATGCGTGCTGATTTATTTTCTAAATAGCTGCAATCATGAGGTGGGGTAATATAATATTGCAGATCATTTAAAAGGGACTTCGGGTGATATGATTTCATGATTGGTCCCTCCTGTTATCATTCCATTAATTTTGCATTTAATGCTATTGTTTTACTTGAAAATACACGTTCTTGATACTTTTTCCAATTGATAGAGGGGTGAATAATTACATCTTGTAACGATTTAAGATAT
Organism: Acinetobacter sp. AOR01_HL; assembly: GCF_027855455.1. Classification (NCBI taxonomy): domain Bacteria; kingdom Pseudomonadati; phylum Pseudomonadota; class Gammaproteobacteria; order Moraxellales; family Moraxellaceae; genus Acinetobacter; species Acinetobacter sp. AOR01_HL. The sequence continues at coordinate 4,957 of NZ_JAKTIM010000019.1, forward strand.
TCTTGCCGAGAAAGTGTACAAGCCCCAAGACTAATTAAGTGACTATTTACAAGTTGACAGTCAACCCAAGGAAGCTGGTTTTCTTGACCGATTAACATTAAAGTATAAAAAGCCATTTTAGAAACATCAGTTTGGGTACTAAACATAGACTCGCCAAAACAACCTTTACCTATCGTTACCCCATATAAACCACCTACCAGCTGCTCTTCTTGCCAGACTTCTACGCTATAGCCATAACCGGCATCAAACATTCCACAATAGCCTTCAATAATATCTTCACTAATCCATGTTTCATTAGCATAGCTTCGAGGTAGTGAACATGAGCGAATGACTTGCTCAAAAGCACGATTTACCGTAATGGTGTAATCATATTTTTTCATGTTACGAATAAGCGATTTACTCGGTTTATAGTTTTGAGGATAGATGATACAGCGTGGTTCAGGGCTCCACCAACAAATAGGTTCATCTTCATTAAACCATGGGAAAAGCCCATGTGTATATGCTTCATAGAGTGTGGAAGGGGAGAGGTCAGCGCCTATACAAATTAAACCATGACCATCTGGATCTGATTCCTCTGGATCTGGGAAAATATATTGAGATAGAGGCAGTGTTTTCATAAAACTAAAATAATATGTGCTTTAGGGCTATGCTATAAAAATTAATACAGGGCAGCCAGTAATTATTATAAATTCCAAAAAAACAGCCGTTATAAAACGGCTGTTTTGAAATATCTAAACTTAAAGGTTGTCTAGATATTTTTCGGCATCTAGTGCAGCCATACAGCCTGAACCCGCCGAAGTAATCGCTTGACGATAAATACTATCAGCAACATCACCAGCAGCAAAAACGCCTGCTACAGAAGTCGCTGTTGCGTTACCTGAAGTACCACTTTGTACTTGGATATAGCCATCACGTAAATTTAGCTGACCTTCAAACATAGAGGTATTTGGTTTATGGCCAATTGCAATGAATAAGCCTTGAACTTGTACTTCTTGTTTGCTGTCATCTTTCGTAGATTTTAAGCGAACACCTGTTACGCCAGTATTGTCACCAAGAACTTCTTCAACCTCATGGTTCCAAACAATACTGATTTTGCCTTCTTTTTCTTTAGCAAATAAGTGATCTTGTAAAATCTTCTCAGAGCGTAAAGAATCACGGCGGTGTACAAGTGTCACATGTTCAGCAATATTTGATAAATAAAGTGCTTCTTCAACAGCAGTATTACCACCACCAACAACCATCACATTTTGATTCTTGTAGAAGAAGCCATCACATGTTGCACATGCGCTCACGCCTTGACCCATAAATTTTTGTTCAGACTCTAAGCCAAGATATTGAGCTGTCGCACCGGTTGCAATAATTAAAGCATCACAAGTGTACTCATCCATATCACCTTTAAGAACAAAAGGACGTACATTTAAGTCCACTTCATTAATATGATCATAGACAAGTTCGGTACCAAAGCGTTCAGCATGTGCTTGCATACGGTCCATTAGGACAGGACCAGTCAAACCTTCAGGATCGCCCGGCCAGTTGTCAACTTCGGTTGTTGTTGTAAGTTGGCCGCCAAGTTGTAAACCTGCAATAAGTGTTGGTTTAAGATTTGCACGTGCTGCATAAACAGCTGCACTATAACCCGCAGGGCCAGAACCGAGAATAATTAACCGAGAATGACGAGCACTCATTGAGGGTATCCTTATTTATTTCGAGAATTTTGAAAATTATACGTGAAATTGCCGACCAATAGCGTTAAATCAATGTGGATAATATTGATCAGGTCAATCGAATTAAGTTATATAACAATATAGAAGAGCCTTATATTAACAACAACTGTAAAGAATCATGCACCTTTTTTGTAAGAACAGGTGCATAATATAAAGTTCAATCGTTGAAGATCTGAAATGTAGGTCTTCACATCTCTAAACCAATAATTAAATGGGTTACAGGACAGTATATGACTGCGGTGTCAAGTGTTTATGCACAGCGCTTATTGATGACATTATTCTTGGTCTCTTTTGGGATTTATATGTTTCTGGCGACAGTAACATATACACCATTTGATCCGGGCTGGATGCATATTTCAAGTGATACTCAGCAAGTATCCAATGCAAGTGGTATTGCCGGTGCATGGATTGCAGATTTGCTGTTTGGCTTTTTAGGTTGGGCAAGTTTACTTATTCCAATCTTCCTATTTGTTGAAGCGATTCAAGTCTGGTGGCCACATAGTTTTCTAAACCGCCCATTCCGTTATGCTGCGCAGTTCTTCTTAATTCTTGTTGTTTCGAGTCTGCTTTACCTTCACTGGAATGTACCTGCAGATACTTTAGATAATGCCGCAGGTGGGATTATTGGTTATGAGTTGGGGCAAAGCTTATCTCAACTGTTAACAATTTATGGTGCGACATTATTTCTACTTGTTTTTGGAGTGGTATTGTTCACTTTGGCATTTGGGGTGCAGTGGAGCAAAACATGGGTTACGCTCAAAGCAATGCCTGGTTATTTACAAGATTTATTCTATAAAAATGTATCTCCTAACGAATCTGCTTATGACTTAACCACACAGCCTGCGAATAAAGCAGCAACGGTAAAAGTTGCAGAGATGCCTAAAGCAGAAGAAGTTACGGATGAAGTAGAGCTAAATGCCCAACCAGAAAAAACTCAAAGCAAAGCGAGCTCTACACGACATGATGAAATAGCAGAGCGTTTATTTGCCGACGTTTTAGCTAAAGAACAAAGTCAACCTGAAACAATTGAAGAAAAACCAACTCCTCAGCCAGAAAACTTTGAGCGTACACTTGAGCAAGCCCAACAACTTAAAAAAGACAGTGAGCGTTTAGTGGCTACGGGGGAGGTTTGGCGTGCGTTACAGCGTGATGATGTAAGCCATAAACAAGAAATTGATGCGCTGTTAAGAGCTGCTGATGATTCAAGTGAACAGCCTTCGACTCATGAGCAATTTCAGCAAACAGTTTATCAGGCTAAACAAAATCAACCATCGAATACTCATCAAGATTTAGATTGGAATGATGATGAGATTTTTGATGAACTACTTGCTGCAGTTCCAAATAGTAAAACGGCAACTGACGTGCATACGCCATTTGTTCAAGATCATCATGTTGAACCAGAAGTTACGCCGCAAGCTCCTCAAACATTAGTTGAATCATCTGTACCTATATCGAATTTAAATCAGTCACCTAAAAATTTATCGAATGAAGAAGTTTTTGATGATTTTGATGACTTATTGATTGATGAGGATATCCCGCCAGCAACTCAACCGATCAAGGCAAGTAGTTATGCGCAATCTTCGGCTTTTGTAAAAGCGCCTATTCAAACTACGATTGGTGCTGAGAAGCTGTCAAAAGAAGAATTTATTGAAGCTTGGCAGGAAACTGCTGGAAAGCCTCAGGATGACCTTGAGGATGAGTTTGATTTTGATGCGCCTCTAACAGATGCATCAGGTCGACCAATGTCTCGTGCCATGCAAGTGGCTAAAAAGCGTTTAGATTTACCAACATTACCGGGCTTTGAATTGCTTGATAAGGTTGACCCAAATAAGAAAGTTAACTTTACCGAGGAACAGCTTTCTCGTTTATCTGAATTGCTTGAGATCAAGTTACAAGAGTTTAACGTGAAGGCTCAGGTGGTTGAAGCTCAGCCGGGTCCAGTGGTTACACGTTTTGAATTAGATTTGGCACCGGGTGTGAAAGCATCTAAAGTGACTAATATTTCCCGTGACTTGGCACGTTCAATGTCTATGGCTTCTGTACGTGTGGTAGAGGTTATTCCGGGTAAACCATATATTGGTATTGAAGTTCCAAATAGTGCTCGTGAAATGGTACGTTTGATTGAACTATTGGAAACACCCGCATATCGTGACCCAAGTGCTCTCATTAGTATGGCAATGGGTAAAGATATTTCAGGTAATCCGGTACTAACAGACTTGGCAAAAGCACCGCATATGTTGGTTGCGGGTACTACAGGTTCGGGTAAATCTGTTGCCGTTAACTCGATGATTTTATCGATGTTACTCAAATATACCCCTGACCAATTGCGTCTGATTTTAATTGACCCGAAACAGCTTGAATTAGCAAACTACAACGATATTCCGCATTTATTAACGCCTGTAGTCACTGACATGAAAGATGCAGTGAGTGCTTTGAACTGGTGTGTAAATGAAATGGAACGCCGTTATAAGCTTATGTCGTTCTTAAAAATTCGTAAGTTAAGTGACTACAACCGAAAAGTTGAAGAAGCGCTTGCAAATGGAGAAGACTTGATTGACCCGACGTGGAAACCAAGTGACTCGGCGACACAAGAGCGTGCGCCTCGTTTAACGCCATTACCATCAATTGTGATTGTGGCGGATGAGTTCGCTGACATGATCATGCAAGTTGGTAAGAAAGCAGAAGAAATGATTACGCGTTTGGCGCAAAAATCTCGTGCTGCTGGTATTCACTTATTGCTTGCAACTCAACGTCCATCGGTAGATGTCATTACAGGCCTTATTAAAGCCAATATTCCAACGCGTGTAGCTTTACGTGTAAACAGTAAAATTGACTCACGTACTATTTTGGATGCAGGTGGTGCAGAAGACTTGTTAGGCCATGGTGATATGCTGTTCTTAGGGCCAGGTAAGATTGAGCCAGAACGTGTGCATGGTGCATTTATTAGTGATGATGAAGTTAACCGTATTTGTGATGCATGGCGTGAACGTGGCGAACCAGACTACGTAGATGAGATCTTAACTCCATTTGATGAAGAGCCTGCTTCGCGTGGCTTTGAAGAAGGTGATGGTGGTTCAGACCGTGATGCACTTTATGATCAATGTGTATCGTTTGTTTTAGAAACTCGAAAAGCTTCTACGTCTTCATTACAGCGTAAGTTTAGCCTTGGTTATAACCGTGCCGCTCGTATCATTGACCAAATGGAAGAGAATGGCATTGTGAGTGCTATGGGTGCCAACGGTAAGCGCGATATTTTAGTTTAAGATCTACAGTTAAAATTAAGCCTCTTCGGAGGCTTTTTTATGGTTAAAAATAATAATTACTACGGGTAGTTTGAGATTTTATCAAATAGTAAAAAATGCTAATGTGTGCTTCTCAATAAATAACAATGAAACAAATCAGGAGGACAACATGTTAGTCGCGTTAATTACGTTAGCTTTTATTCATTTTTGTGCGCTTATTACTCCAGGGCCTGATTTTTTTCTGGTATCACAGACCGCAGTGAGCCGATCTCGTAAAGAAGCAATGCTGGTTGTTGCAGGAATAACAGTGGGTGTTATGTTTTGGGCTTCTTTAGCACTGATGGGCTTAAATATTATTTTTGAGAAAATGGCTTGGTTAAAGCAAGGTTTACTTATTGCCGGCGGTTTATACCTATGCTGGTTAGGATACCAAATGTTGCGTTCGGCATTTTCAAAAAATCAGCAGGAAGAAGTGACAACTGTTGAATTACCGAAAGCGCCGTATTTATTTTTTATGAAGGGATTACTCACCAATTTATCGAACCCTAAAGCTGTGATCTATTTTGGTAGTGTATTCTCTTTATTTTTAGCAAACCCTCAGCTTGATCAAGTCCATTGGCTGCTTTTTATTATTGTGTCGGTTGAAACAATTTTATGGTTCTGCTTTGTGACTTTTATTTTTTCATTACCGAGCTTTAGAGCTGCTTACCGTAATTTTTCAAAATGGATTGATGGTATTTCTGGGGGAATTTTTACCGTTTTCGGTATTTTCCTGATTGGGAATCGATAATTTTAAATAAGAAAAAAGCCTCTTTATGAGGCTTTTTTATTTTTAAGCAAACTTTGCTAAAACCTCTAAAAACGGCGCTGATTGACGTGGGAATTTAGCAATCACGTCATGGATGCGTTCGCCTTCTGGATTAGTCGCATTAATATCTCGTCCATCTGCAACAAATTTAGTTAAAAGACGTTCATAGTCATTTGGACGCATATGTTTGAAAGCATGGTAGAGCACATGGAAGTCTGCGTTCACACCATTTGGAGGAAGTTGGTTGAGGTAGGCAAAAACACGCTCATCGGACCATTCTTCATTGAAAGTTGCTGGCTGTGATAATGCCATGACAATCTCCTCATTTTAAAAAAGGCAAAATAACTTGCGTTATTTTGCCTTGATTCTGTTTTATTGAATAGTCAGAAATAGAATTATCGTTCTTCAGGTAAATTGATATTCATTTCTAACATTTCGATGTTTGCTTCAGAACGAACTTGCATTTGGATATGCTGTTCGCCTACACCGCTAACATAACGACTGACCACCTGCATAATTTCTTTCTTCATTTGGTCAATCTTGTCTTGGCTTAAACGACGGCCTAAACCTTGTTCTGATGCAACAATGACTTTTAAACGATCTTTGGCAGTTTGAGCACTTGATGGTTTTTCTTCACTGCTAAATAATTTACTCCAGAATCCTGCCATATCTACGCTCCAAATAGTCGTGCTAACCAGCCTTTAGGTTGAGCTGTGATGTGTCGATAAGGGCGGTCTTCGCCAAGAAAGCGAGCAACCAAGTCATCATACGCTTGTCCAGCTTTAGTTTCTGAATACAGAATAACTGGCTTACCTTCGTTTGATGCTTGTAATACACTTGGACATTCAGGAATAACACCTAATGTCGGTACGCGTAAAATATCTTTAGAAATATCATCAATCGTCAGCATTTCCTGACGGTCAGCACGTTCAGGGTTAAAACGTGTAATACATAAATGTTTACGTATACGTCCTTCGTTGTGTTCAACTTTTTTAGTTTTGCTATCTAACATTCCGATGATGCGGTCAGAGTCACGTACTGAAGAAATTTCAGGGTTTGTCACAATGATTGCTTCATCTGCATGGTACATTGCTAAAATTGCACCACGCTCGATCCCCGCAGGTGAGTCACAAATAATGTAATCAAATTCTTGAGAAAGCTCATCAATTACACGAGCAACACCTTCGTCGCTCAAAGCATCTTTATCACGGGTTTGGGAAGCCGGCAAAATGTAAAGGTTTTCGATATCTTTATCGCGAATAAGGGCTTGTTGCAGACGTGCTTCATTATTAATTACATTGACGAAATCATAAACAACACGACGCTCACAACCCATAATTAAATCAAGGTTACGTAAGCCTACATCAAAGTCAATCACAACAGTTTTATGACCACGAAGGGCTAAACCTGTTGCAAAAGATGCACTCGTTGTAGTTTTACCTACACCACCTTTGCCTGATGTTACGACAACAATTTTGGCCACCGAATCCACTCCTATTATGGTCATACATACACCCTTAAAAGGGCTGTTTTTTGGTGATTTGCTTAATAAACTAAAGTTCTAGAGCTTCAAATTCAAGCTCTTGCTTTTCATTTAAATAAATATGTACTGGCTTTTTTACCACATGTTTAGGGATATCATCTGCGACACAATATGTTCCGGCAATGGAAACGAGTTCAGCCTCTAAAGATTGGCAAAAAATGCGTGCAGCAGCGTGCCCACCCGCACCAGCAATGACTCTACCACGAACCGTGCCATAAATATGTATATTTCCTGAAGCAATCACTTCGGAACCACTATTCATGCCAGCTTTTAAAATAATATCGCCTTGGTCTTGTACAAGAGATTGGCCTGTACGCAAAATTTCATCATGATAAGAGGTAATATGGGCAACTGCATTATTATTTAGTGGTTTTTTTGTTTCTACTGAAGCTTGTGCAGAGCTAGGCTTCTCTACAATTGCAACTTGCTCTGCAGTTGGTTTAATACGTTGTAATGGTTGATCTGCCGGTAATACAGGGAACTGAATGGCGCGTGCTTCGTCGCCTAAAATACCGTCAATGACAGCCATAGGCTGTAAGCCTAAGCTGACTAACAGCTGAATTAAAGCAATAAGCTCTTGTTCAACAGTACTATCTATAATAACGACAGTTCCCTGATAGGAACCTTCATTTAATATATTTGATAATTGCTGGCGGATCACATCATGATCATTCGTATCGAAGGTTATCCTGCTAAAGTTAACCATTCTGCCGGTAATCCGGATATCAGCCATAAGTCTTCCTTCAAGGCGTTAAAACGAGCTGTAATATCGTTAAGTTTATTGTAAATAGAGCAAATGCTAGAACAAATCGTACCAATTCTCTAGCGTGATTTATAAAAAAATAAATAAATGCTTATTCTTTGATTCGATCATACTCCGCGAGTGTTTGTTGCCACTGTTTAACTTTAACTTGTTTACGGACAGCTTTTAGCGTTTCAAAAACGACAGACTCAACCAGCTGCTCAAGTTCATGGTTATCAATATTTATATGGCTAATTTTTTGAGAAATTAATTGATAAGTTGAATTAGGGTGTGCGGCTGAACCTTCAATTAACGGCTCTATTAAACCAGCACTGATATTTTCACCAAGACGTTGACCAATACTTTGAATTTGTTGCTCAATACGTCCCCCTACAAGTGGAATAAGCCTTAATAATTGTGTTAATTCAGGCGTATCTTCTATTGCCTGATCTACAATTTTTCCGACAGCTCGGGTGATTACAGGCTTTTGTTCTTTTAAAGCAGTTGCTAAAGATTCTTGTAATAGGGCAGTTAGGGTTACGGTAAATTGTTCACGATGATGATTAACCAAATCATGAATAATTTGTTTATGGCTAGAACTCGTTTCAAGTTCGTATCGAATACCGTCAATTACGGTAATCACCACGCGGTCCGACAACTCTTCCATAACCACACGGTAATAAAAGAGACCTGTCTTTCTCCAGCTTTCAGGAATAACCGGGTAACCAAGTTCGTGTAAACGGTATGCAATAATCCCGGCACGGAATAAACGTAGAAAACGTAGCTGAGGAATAATAGCTAAAATTTCATACCAGTGAATGAAAGGGAAGAAGAACCAACGCTTATGATGTTTATAAACGATAGCAATTCCCCAACGGACCAGTAGTTCAATAATTAGAAAACCAATAAACCAGGCTTCAGAGGTAATAACCCACGGGTGTAAATGGGTACGGTAGAAAGACAATACTTGGGGTAAATGGATATGTTCAAAGAACCATGCCCCAATACTGCTCATTAAAAAGAAATTGGCTGCAAGACAGAACAGATTGAAAATGATAATAAACACCATAAAGATGTCGTAGACTAAAAACAGCTTAAATGAAAGGCTGCTTGAATCTACACGGTGATATTTCGTTTGCTTTCCGGAACTGTTTTGCATAAAAGTGGATTCTTTTTAAAGATTCGTAGTCTCGTATTGAGCTTTCATTTTCTCGATGAGCTGATCTTTTTCAGTCCAGAGTTCATGTACCCATTGTTGAAAACGTTCACGGTAAACTTGGTCATCTTCATAATTACCCCCGAGAACCCAGTCTGGTATTTCAATTTTACGAAGATTGACCGCAATTTTTGAAACGTCACCTAGCCAGAAATCGCCATAACCTGGTACGCCATCAGGGTAGACAATGGTCATATCAACTAAAGCATCAATTTTGTCGCCCAAAATATTTAACGCCAGAGCTAAACCACCTGCTTTAGGTTTTAATAAATGTTTATATGGTGATTTTTGTTTATCGTGTTTTTCCTGAGTAAAACGAGTCCCTTCCAAATAATTTAATAATGTAAAAGGTTGACTTAAGAGCTGTTCACACGCTTTACGTGCTTCCATCATATCGCGGTCTTTGAGTTCAGGGTTTTTCGCGATTTGCTCTTTTGTATGACGCTTCATCATTGGGAAGCCTAAGATTTTAAAAGCTTGACCCACGAAAGGAATAAAGATGAGTTCCCACTTGGTAAAAAAGCGGGTAAGCGGCATACGGGTTAACCCGAAATACTGGTTTACTGTGGTATCAACCCAACTTTGATGGTTACAAGTCATTAAATAACGGCCTTGCATATTCAGATCAAGGTCTTCGTCAATGCTAATGTCCCATTTTAAATTAGGTAAAACATGATCAATGAGCCAATTATTGACACCAAGCCAGCTATTAGTAATTTGAATATTGGTTTCATCAATTTTTGAAGACTTTTTAAATAGCTTTGTTAAACCTAAAGCTAAGACAGGTGGTCCATGAAAAAAAGTGCTACCTGTGATGACTGTACCTACAGTGAGTCCACGTGTAATTTTTTTTAGCGCAGATTGCTTATTGGGTGCAGTTGACATATAAATGGCCCCGAATATCCAAAATCCATAGAAAGTTGTTCAACTATAACTATCGTGAAATGAAATACAACGGTATCTTAGACAACAATGAAGAAATTGTGATGAGTGCACACCTTAAAGTGCATCAAAATATTACAAAAAAATAACTAAACTGTTTATTATTAACAAAATATCAATGTTTTATACTTCCTTTTTGTTTCATTATTCATTCAACAACAAAACACTCAAAGTGAGGAGGCATGCAATGCGTGCATTAGTTATTTCAACAGTGGTAGGGGCAGCAGTAGTACTTTCTGGTTGTCAAACAACAGGTAATAACCTTGGTGGCGTTGAATACGATAAAGCCGCATTAGGTACTTTGATCGGCGCAGCAGCTGGCTACGGTATTTCTAAATCAAATGCAAACTCTAGTCGTCAAAACAACCGTGCTGCGGCAATTGGTGCAGTTCTTGGTGCAGCTGGCGGTTTATATCTTGACCAAAAAGAGAAAAAATTACGCGAACAAATGGCTGGTACTGGTGTAGAAGTAGGCCGTAACCCAGATGGTTCTGTTCAATTGATCATGCCTGGTAGCATTACTTTTGATACTAACAAATCAAACATCAAGCCAAACTTCTATGCAACTTTGGACAAAGTAGCTCAAACATTGGCTGAAGATAACAAGAGCGCGATTTTAGTTACTGGTTATACAGATAACACTGGTAATGACTCTATTAACATCCCATTATCTCAAGCGCGTGCTCAGTCAGTTAAAAACTATTTAGCTGGTAAAGGTGTTCCATCTAGCCGTATCGATGCACAAGGTTATGGTTCTTCTAACCCAATCGCAGACAACTCAACTGCTTCTGGTCGTGAACAAAACCGCCGTGTAGAAATCAGCATTTATGCTAAACAATAAGATCTAGTTTATTGTTTCAAAAACCACCTTCGGGTGGTTTTTTTATGGGTGAAGTATAAAAAATAATCACGACATTCTGCGGCGCATAAATCGCATTATTAGACATCATTTATACATATCCGTAGATTTACTATTGGGATTCTAAAAAAGAGATGACTATAATCATGCTCGAAAAATTAAGAGGTAATACACGATGTCATCTGCCAGTCAACTGAACAACAAGCAAGAAGAAGCCATGAAATATACTCAAGGCCCTTTATTGGTGCTTGCTGGCGCTGGTTCAGGTAAAACATCGGTAATTACGCGTAAAATTGCCTATTTGGTGCAACATTGCCGTATTCCTGCGCATCGTATTACAGCGATGACCTTTACCAATAAAGCTGCACGTGAAATGAAAGAGCGTGTCACTAAGCTTTTATCACGTGAAGAAGCAAAAGGTTTGTCCGTTTCGACCTTCCATACTTTTGGTTTAAATCTTTTACGTTTAGAACTTAAAAATTTACCTTTAAAAGCTAATTTTTCGATTTTGGATGCAGATGACTGTAAACGTATTTTGATGGACTTGATGCATCGCGATAATTTATCGGGTGCAGAGAGTAAAGAACTAATTGCCAAGGCAATGAAGAAAATTTCAGATTGGAAAAACGATCTGATTTTGCCTGAACAAGCACATTCGACGTGTGAAACTCCTGAAGATGTCCAGTTTGCCCATCTTTATCAACTTTATGAACGTAATTTACGTGCTTACAATGCAGTTGACTTTGATGACCTCATTGTTATGCCTACCCGCTTATTGCAAGAAAATGCAGAAGTACGTGACAAATGGCAAAACCGTGTTCGTTACTTGCTAGTGGATGAGTATCAAGATACCAACACCGCGCAATATATTTTGGTGAAACTACTAGTTGGCGTAATGGGGCAGTTTACAGCCGTAGGTGATGATGACCAGTCGATTTATGCATGGCGTGGGGCTAAACCTGAAAACATGGCTTTGCTTAAACAGGATTTCCCAAATCTACATATTATTAAACTTGAGCAAAATTACCGCTCGACCAGCCGTATTTTGAAAGCTGCGAACTGTGTAATTCAAAATAACCCGCATATTTTTGATAAAAAATTGTGGAGTGATAAAGGGCATGGTGAGGTCATCAGAATTATTACCTGTCGTAATGATGATGATGAAGCAGAACGTGTAGTCAAAGACTTACTGACTCACAAACTTATGAATGGTAAGAACTGGAAAGATTACGCTGTATTGTACCGTGGTAACTTCCAGGCGCGTGTATTGGAAACACAACTTCGCCAAATGCAGATTCCGTACAAACTCTCTGGTGGTACATCGTTCTTCGCTCGTGCAGAAATTAAAGATGTAATGAGTTATTTACGTCTTATTATTAACCCAGAAGATGACAGTGCTTTCTTACGTATTATTAATACGCCTAAACGTGCGATTGGCCCAGTTACTCTTGAGAAGTTAGGCTTATTTGCACAAGAAAATAATTTGTCTTTACTTGGTGCTTCTTCTGACCAACGCTTAAGTATGGTGCTTCCTAAAAAGGCAGAAACTCAATTGCATGAGTTTGCTGATTTTATCTCGACGTTTACACGTGAGCTGCTGGAAGATGATGAACCTGTGCCTAAAGTTCGTCAAATGATGAATGAAGCGGGTTATATCGACTATATTCGTGAGCAGTCCGCAACGCCTGCGCAAGAGAAAAGTAAACTCGATAATATCGAGAACTTGTTTAGTAGTATTCAAAACTTAATTAATCGTGCTGAAGATGTTGATGAAAAGAACATTGAAAGTGTGATTCGAAAACTAGTCTTGCTTGATATGTTAGAGCAGCAGCAAGAGGAAGAGGACACTGATAAAGTGAACTTACTTACTCTACATGCCGCTAAAGGTTTGGAATTCCCATATGTCTATATTATGGGTCTTGAAGAAGAGCTGTTGCCGCATAAGAACTCGATTGCTGCTGAAACTATTGAAGAAGAACGCCGTCTTATGTACGTGGGAATTACCCGTGCACGTCAAGGCTTAACTTTGACTTTGGCAGAGCAGCGTAAAAATGGTGGTCAAATGAAACAGATGACCCCAAGCCGTTTCCTCGATGAGCTTCCGCAAGATGAGCTCGAATGGTTAGGGCGTAAAAAGAAAATTGCAGCAAATGTTGATCCTAAAGAACAGGCTCAACAATATTTGGCAAATTTAAAAGCTTTATTAAAGCGTTAATTTTTTTAATTTTTAGGAAATCCCATGAAAGTTCAAGTTAAATTGCTCGATCCGCGTTTAGGTAAAGAGTGGCCTTTACCTTCATATGCAACAGCAGGGTCAGCAGGTTTAGATTTACGTGCCTGTTTAGATGAAGCAATTGAGATTGAACCAGGCCAAACTGTTTTGGTTAAAACAGGTATGGCAATTTATATTCATGATGTGAATTTTGCTGGTTTAATTCTACCGCGTTCAGGTTTAGGCCATAAACACGGTATCGTGCTTGGCAACTTAGTTGGTTTGATTGATTCGGACTATCAAGGTGAGTTGATGGTTTCAGTGTGGAACCGTGGTCAAACCACCTTCCGTTTAGAACCGGGTGAGCGTTTAGCACAGTATGTTTTAGTTCCAGTAGTTCAGGCTGAATTTGAGCAAGTAGAGGAGTTTGAAGAAACTTTACGTGGCGCAGGCGGCTTTGGTCACACTGGTAAACAATAATTAATTTATAAAAAATAATGAAAAGAAACGCTTGTTTTACAAGTGTTTCTTTTTACACCTTGAATGTTACAATGAATTATATTACAAAACGCTTTACTCATATTCTTTTAACTTTTTTTAGCAAATACCCATTTTTCAGATTTTGAATACTCTATGTTTTTGCGATAGATCAAATTGATCTTTAAATAGAAGATACGCTATGAATGTAAGACACTCATTTCCAAAAAATATTTTCCGTGCTTACGATATTAGAGGCAAACTTTCTTATTTAACTACGGACGTCGTCCGTTCAATTGCCTATGGATTGGCACAACAATATAAACAAGCAGAACAAACTCAACTGATTATTGGTTATGATGCGCGCCTAACGAGTCCGGCTTATGCGCATTTAATCGAAGAGATATTAGTAGAGCAGGGTTTAAATGTTACAAATATTGGTTGTTGCTCAACCCCGATGATGTACTACATTGCACGGGAGTTTGGTGGTAATGGCATAATGGTAACAGCTAGCCATAACCCTAAATCAGATAATGGTATTAAATGGATTTTAAGAGGTGAACCTCCATCTCCTGAAATGATCCAGCAAGTAGGTGAATTTGCGCAAACATATGTACCTACTCATACAATTTCATTATTAGAATTATCAACTCCTCAATTTAATTCAGAATTTTGTAAAAAATACCAACAAGCAATCTTTAACGATATTCAACTTAAGCGTCCTTTAAAAGTTGTATTAGATGGCCTGCATGGATCGGCAGGGCACTGCTCAAAACTCGTACTTGAAAAAATGGGTTGTGAAGTCATTGCTTTACGTACAACTCCAAATGGTGAGTTCCCTGATCATGCACCAGACCCTTCACATGCTGCGCATTTAAAAGAACTACGTAAAACGATTATTGAACAGGGGGCAGATATTGGTATTGCCCTTGATGGCGATGGCGACCGTGTCGTATTGCTTGATGAAAAAGCCAATATACTTACCGCTGACCGTTTATTGTCACTATTTGCACAAATGTGTCTGGAGCAGCAACCAGACAAAGAAATTGTATTTGATGTGAAATGCTCACTCATGGTTCAAAGAACCGTAGAACGACTTGGTGGTAAACCCAAAATGATTCGCACGGGAAGTAGCTTCCTCCGCGCGTATTTATCTCAATCAAATGGTAACGCCATTTTTGGGGGCGAATACGCGGGTCATTATGTATTTAATGATGGGCGTGGTTTTGGGTATGACGATGGTTTGTACGCTGCATTACGTGTAATGGAATATTTCACCGAGTCGAGTGCGACAACAATTTCTGATTTATTTTCTAATTATCCTGAAAGATGCTGTACCGAAGATACTTATATTGGCACCCATCAGTCCGACCCTAAACATGTACTACAAGATATTGAAATTTTAAGCCATCGTTTGGGTGCTCGAATTAGTAAAATTGATGGCGTACGTCTTGATTTTGATGATGGTTTTGGCATTATTCGAGCATCAAATACAGGTGAGTATTTTACCGTAAGATTTGACGCTGATAATCCTTTACGTTTAAAGGAAATCCAGCAAAAATTTATTGATATGTTGCAAGAGCGTTATCCGCAAATTGCACAAGAACTTTCTGAGGCCTAATAAGGAGAGGCGCAATGCCACAAGATCAGCATCTCGGCGTCGACAAAGCAAAAATCTTGATTGAAGCTTTGCCATATATTCAACGTTTTTCTGGTAAGACGCTGGTGGTGAAATACGGTGGTAATGCGATGACTGATCCTGAATTGGAAAGTTCATTTGCCCGCGATATCGTTTTACTTAAAACTGTGGGTTTAAACCCGATTGTTGTGCATGGCGGTGGCCCACAAGTTGACTCTTTCTTAAAGCAATTAGGACGTGAGTCTGACCGTATTGATGGTATGCGTGTGACCGATGAAGCTACGATGGAAGTGGTTGAAATGGTCCTAGGCGGTAGCGTAAATAAATCTATTGTTAATTTGATTAATAAACACGGCGGCCGTGCAATTGGCTTGACTGGTCAAGATGGTAACTTATTACGTGCCCGTAAATTATTAATGGAAAAACAAGAAGAGGACGGTTCTATCAAACATATCGATTTAGGTATGGTTGGTGAGGTGACTGGGGTTAAAACTGACGTATTAGAGATGTTTACTCAAAGCGACTTTATTCCTGTTATTGCTCCATTAGGTGTTGATGAAAAAGGTAATACTTACAATATTAATGCTGACTTGGTGGCTGGGAAGGTCGCAGAAGCATTAGGCGCAGAAAAATTAATTCTGCTGACTAATATTAGTGGCGTATTAGATGAAAACAAAAACCTTTTAACCGGTTTAACGACACAAGAAGTTGACCGTTTAATCGAAACAGGCGTAATTTACGGTGGAATGATTCCTAAAGTAGGCTGTGCCCTTGACGCTGTAAAAGGTGGTGTTGTGAGCGCACATATTGTTGACGGTCGTGTACCGCACGCAACATTACTTGAAATCTTTACAGATCACGGGGTTGGTACGCTTATTTCTAACCGTACACAAACAACTCACTAAACCTTATTATTTTTTATTAAAAGATCACGCTAAGTGGTCTTTTTTTATGCCATTTAATTTTGGTCATTTTTTTGTCATGAGCTTTGACTAGTGTAGTGGGTGTCACTAGGAGCGTTCATTATGCTGGAAAAATTTAATCAATATCGCCAAACCTGGACTTTACCTTTAAATCGCCATAAGGCTAACAATCAAACACAATTCCGCTTTGAATGGGTTGATAATTTAAAAGAATTACAAGATGTACAACGGTTTCGTGCACAACAATTTAGTAAACAATTCGGCATTCAGTTTGAAGATAATTTAGATCAAGATATTTACGATTTTGGCTGTGAGCATGCTGTATTAAGAGAAAAATGGACAGGAGAGATTGTTGCTTATACACGACTTAAGCTCTTCCAAGGCCATGAAATAGGGCAAAGTTACAGTGCTAATGAGTTTGATATTGTCCCACACTTGTCACATTTGCCAAATGTATTAGAGATAGGGCGTACTTGTGTACATCCACGTTTTCGTAATGGTAAGGCACTTTCAACGTTATGGCTGAATCTTGCACCAAAAGTATTGTGGTCAATGCGCGCTAAATATTTGATGGGATGTGTCAGTATTCATCTGCAAGATAATTTGGCTAGAGCGTACTATACACACCGTCAAATTCAGCAATTACCGGACACTAAAACCATCGATATTCGTTCTAAAAAAATCTATGAACCTGAATATCCGGAGTTTAGTTTCCCTCAAGACGAGCGGATGCCGAAACTATTCCAAATGTATTTGAGTATGCAGTCTAAATTATCTAAAGATGCCTTCTTTGATGCTGAATTTAACTGTCTCGATTACTTTGTATTTTTAGAAGTGAATAAAATTGCCACTTCGTTTGTAATGAATAAAATGGCTCAGCGATAAAGTTATCTTATATTTTGTAATAGCGAGCGCATATTGGGATTTACAAGCCAATTTACTCTCATGCACAATAGTGCGTATGGGGTAATGAAGTGAAAGTTTAAAAACAATATGTGCCAGCTATTAGGAATGAATTGTGCAACACCAACGGATATCACTTTTTCTTTCCGTGGTTTTTCACAGCGCGCAGGAATTACCTCTGACCATAGTGATGGTTTTGGTATTGCCTTTTTTGAAGATAAGGCATGCCGTTTATTTGTAGATAACCAGTCTGCAGTTGAATCACCAATTGCTGATCTTATTCGTAATTATCCCATTAAATCACGTAATGTAATCGCACATATTCGTAAGGCGACTCAAGGCAAAATTACGCTTGAGAACTCACATCCTTTTATTCGGGAGTTATGGGGACGTCACTGGACTTTTGCCCATAATGGCGATTTACATGATTTTAATCCACCCTTGAGCGGACGTTTTACGCCGGTAGGGAATACCGATAGCGAAAGAGCATTTTGTTATTTATTAGATCAACTGGTAGAAGTATTTGGTTATGAAGAACCAACGCTTGAGCAGATATTTGAAGTATTAGAAAAGATTTCCCCTCAAATTGCAGAATATGGGACATTTAATTTCTGTTTATCGAATGGGCAAGCTTTATTTAGTTATGCGATTACTAAATTACATTGGTTAGTTCGAGAATATCCATTCAATAATGCACATTTAATTGATTTAGATGTTGAGGTTGATTTTAGTCAGGTAACCACTCCTGAAGATCGAGTTGCAGTAATTACCACTGAGCCTTTAACTCATAATGAAACATGGATTGCTTATCAACCTGGTGAAATGATTTTATTTCAACATGGTAAACCTATAAAGAAAGCGATTACTCAAGTTGAAAGATTAATACGTGAAGAGAAAAATCCTGAACTTAAGCGTATTACTCGTGCTGACCAATATTAATTTTTTATTGAAAGAAATGTAATTTCTTAAGAAATATATATTTTTGTTTATTTAATAATAAAGTATTTTGTTTAAAAAATACTTTATCTTTTTAGTTGGTTAATATTAATTAATTTTTTAAAAATCAAAAACTTATTTATTTATTCATTTTTATTTATTTAAAGCCGACAAAATAGCTTTGTTTTTATTTATACCCTTTAAAGATAAGATGCAGTTTATGCAACAGTCATTGAACATCATTGGGGGTGATGTATGAAAATGAAATGGGCTTCAGAATATAATACTGGTATTGACGTTATTGATGAGCAGCATAAATGAATACTGGATTATATTAATGAGATTGATGATGTAAAAGATGATGAGGATAGACGTCGTATTAAAGATGTTTTAGACAATATTATTGATTATACGCAATCACATTTTACCTTTGAAGAAAGTTTACAAGAGGAAGCGGATTATAAATATAGAGTGCCTCATAAACGTGTACATGACTTGTTTATTAAAAAAATAGAGTTATATCGTGAACGTTTTGAAATGGGCCATACGATTGAAGCAGAATTACAAGAGATCTTGGCTAAATGGTTAATTAACCATATTCAACATGATGATGCCGATTATGTGGGGGCAGTAAAAGAAAATATGATGGGGATTATTAGAGAAAAAGAAAAGAAGAAAGGAAAGAACTGGTTCGCCCGTTTTTTCTCATAACCTTAACTAAAAAAACTCTAATATACAGTTAGCGCGGCAAACTATCGTTTCGGTGGTTTGCTTTTTTTATTGTGCAAACTTTGATTTTCATGCATGAGACGGGCAAAATATCTATAGACTTTTTCAAGGAATGCATAATGCAGGACATACCTATGTCACGATGGTTATCGCCTCTTATGGCGTTTTGCTTATCTTTTGTCATCATGGCCACTTTGGCACCCACCATGGGAATCCAGATAGATCGTCAAATCGATTTCTGGTTATTGTGGTTTGGCACTATGTTGTTATTGGCATTACCAGTTTGTTATTTGGAAATTGCTTTAGCAAAACGATCAAAAACAACCGCTTTAAATGCGTTATCGAGTTTAACTCGTGAAGCTGATAGTTCCCCTAAATGGCGTGTGGTTGGCTGGCTTGCTGTTGTTTTTATTCCTTTCTTAGCGGGTAACGTTCTAAGTACTGCGAGCAATATATTAGTTGCACAGTTTGCCCCAAGCATTTCCGGTCAAATTATTTTTGCAGGCCTTGCAGTTGCTGCCTTGGTATTATCTTTTATTCCACGCCAAATACTTATTCTATTAATGACCTTAGGAGTAATCGCTTCTATTGTGTTGGCAAATATGATGGGCTCGACTTTACAACCTTGGCATTGGACCAGTGTTGAGTTTAAGGAGTGGGGTAATGCAACTGTACTTGCACTTGTCGCGAGCGGGTTAGGTTTAGGGCTTTACTGGCAAAATAGTGTAGGTGCTGTTCAGGCGCAAGAAGGCGCAACGAAAACTGTTCTTCCAATTTGGTTAGCTCAGCTCATTGCTGTAGTTGCTTTTGGCTTTTTCTCGCTTCAGGCTCAATTACCCGTTTTAACGTGGATATTTACCGGAGTAATGACATCCGCGTTATTTGTGCAGTTGGCTAGAGAACAACTTGCTCAGCGACAGCTTATGCCTGTTTTACAATGGGTGATTATTGTTGTAGCAATTGCAGTTTGGGCGGTGCCGGAAGTTCATAATTTATTCACGCTTATTCTTATGCTGTGGGGCTTACTTATTTGCCTAATCTATGCAGTTTTTGCAGGTTGGATTATGAAAATTAGCCACTTGCGTAAATCGATGAATTTCAGCAATGAGCTTTTTTATAACTTATGGCGTATTGCTGTACGTATCGTATTGCCGCTTTCAATTATTGTGGCAATGATTGCTGTAATTGGACAAAGTATCTAATGGAACGTACACAACAAGTTTGGGTCGCTTTTGCGGTACCGGAACAACAGTTTTTAATTTCTGTTCCATTTGAAGAGGGAATGACTGCTGCACAGGCAGTTCAAGCAAGTGGTTTATCAAATCAAGTTGATTTGCCTGAACCACTTCAGCTCGGCATTTTTGGAGTAAAAGTAGAAACTGATGCGGTATTACACGCGGGTGATCGAGTTGAGGTTTATCGACCATTAACGATTAATCCAAAAGATATTCGCCGGAAACGTGCTGCGAAAAACCCTGTAGGCAGATACATTAAAGGCAATCGCTTTAAGCAATCAGCTCAATAAGCAAAACCCCTCAAGTATTTCACTAGAGGGGTTTCTTTTTATTAGAAAAAACGATTATAGTGGTGGGGCAGTTAAAATTGCTTCTTTGGAAGCAGGTAAACCTGGTTGCGATTCTGGAATAGTCTCTAAACCTTCAATTTTAGTTACGGTTCCAGTTCCATCAAAGTAAATTTTTAAATGCTGACCATGTGCTGCGGGGATTTTCGCTTTTTTAGCATATGTTCCCGGGATATAGTTGTAGATATAGTCCCAACGTTGTGGATTGAGGGGATCAGTCACTGTTGGGCTACCAAGCAAAAAGCGCACTTGCTGGAAATTCATGCCGACCTGTACTTGAGAGGCTTGAGCTTTAGTCAATGGAGTCCCTTGAGGAATATCAACCTTATATACACCAAAGATTGAACAACCAGCTAGGAGTGAAGTGACGAATAACGTCAGCACGAGTTTTTGCATTTTGCTACACTATCCCAATAAATTATGATGCATTTGATCAAAGGATAGATCATACTTCATCTAAATTCTATTGCCTATTCCAACTTGAGATTTGTTGAGAGACCTTTTTTCATGCCTATTTCCAATCAAGATTTGCGCAAAGCTGGACTTAAAGTTACCCTTCCACGAATTAAGATTTTGGAATTATTAGAAAATTCAAAACAACATCATCTTAGCGCCGAAGATATTTACAAGACTTTGTTAGAGCAAGGGGAAGATGTCGGACTTGCGACAGTTTACCGTGTGTTAACACAATTTGAAGCTGCGGGTATTATTCAACGTCATCATTTTGAAAATAACCATTCTGTTTTCGAAATCATGCAAGAAGATCATCACGATCACTTAGTATGCCAAAACTGTAACAAAGTCATTGAATTTACTAATGATGTTATCGAGAAAGAACAGCATTCTGTAGCAGAACAACATGGGTTTACCTTAACGGGTCACTCATTAAATCTCTATGGTTACTGTAATGAACCTGAATGTCAGGAAGCATTGCGCAAGAAATAATCGTTTTCACATAAAGAAAACAAATAAAAAAGGAAGGTTACGTTTAACCTTCCTTTTTTTTATGAAGAAATTACTGGCGGTCAAAAGTTAAATGCTGTTTTCCGTCTGATAATTGATCAGGACCTTCATCTGCAAGTTTAATGGTTAAACGTAAATCGTTCGGTGAGTCAGCATGTTTAAGTGCATCTTTGTAGGTAATTTGACCAGCTTTATATAAATCAAATAAAGCTTGGTCAAAGGTCTGCATACCAAGTTCACGTGAGCGTTTCATCAAATCTTTAATTTCATGAATTTCACCTTTACGGATGTAGTCTGAAATTAATGGTGAGTTAATTAAAATCTCAATTGCTGCACGGCGTGAATTACCATCTGGTGTTGGAATGAGCTGCTGCGCAATCATAGCCTTTAAGTTAAGTGACAAGTCCATATAAAGCTGGCTATGACGGTCACTTTCAAAAAAGTGAATAATACGGTCGAGTGCTTGGTTGGCGTTGTTGGCGTGCATGGTAGCTAATACAAGATGGCCTGTTTCAGCAAAGCCAATCGCGTAGTCCATGACTTCACGAGAACGAATCTCACCAATTAAGATGACATCCGGCGCTTGTCGTAATGTATTTTTCAAGGCAATTTCAAATGAGTCGGTATCGATCCCGACCTCACGCTGAGTAATGATGCAACCTGCATGTTCGTGAATAAACTCAATCGGGTCTTCAATGGTAATGATATGGCCCTTAGAGTTATGGTTACGATGGCTGATCATTGAAGCCAATGAAGTGGATTTACCTGTACCTGTCGCGCCTACGAAAATAATAATGCCGCGTTTGGTCATAGATAAATCTTTAAGCACAGGTGGTAACTGCAAGTCATCAATTGAAGGAATTTTGGTTTCAATTCGACGTAGTACCATGCCTGGCATGTCGCGTTGCTGAAAAGCACTGACACGAAAACGCGCACTTTTATCACGGTTCATAATCGCAAAGTTACATTCACGAGTCTCTGCAAATTCTTTGCGTTGTTTTTCACTCATGATGGAGTGTAATAGTTGCCCAATAATTTCGCCTGAAAGGCTATTTTTTGAAATGGGAACAATTTGTCCGTTAATCTTCATTGATGGTGCAACGCCATCTGTAATAAAGAGGTCGGATGATTTTTTTTCAACCATGAGGTTGAGCAGGTCATTAAAATCCATATTTATTCTCTAATTATTTTTATAAAAATGATTCAGGCTGTTTAGCAGCAGTACGAGCCGTTTGTGGACTAATCACACCGCGAGCGACTAAGCCTTTTAAGCTTTGGTCGAGTGTGGTCATGCCATGATTGGCACCAGTTTGAATGGCTGAGTACATTTGCGCGACTTTGTTTTCACGAATTAAGTTACGAATAGCCGGAATACCAATCATAATTTCATGTGCCGCGACACGGCCACCACCATTCTTTTTAAGCAGGGTTTGTGAAATAACCGCTTGTAAAGATTCTGACAGCATGGCACGAACCATGTCTTTTTCTTCGGCAGGGAATACGTCAATCACACGGTCAATGGTTTTTGCTGCCGACGTGGTGTGGAGTGTACCAAACACCAAGTGACCTGTTTCGGCAGCGGTTAATGCCAAGCGAATAGTTTCAAGGTCACGCATCTCACCGACTAAAATAATATCTGGGTCTTCACGCAGTGCTGAGCGAAGTGCTTCATTAAAGCCGTGTGTGTCACGATGCACTTCACGCTGGTTAATGAGACATTTCTTAGACTGGTGTACAAATTCGATTGGGTCTTCGACCGTTAAAATATGGTCATAGCGGTTTTCGTTAATATAATCGAGCATCGCTGCAAGCGTAGTTGATTTACCCGAACCTGTTGGCCCCGTCACCAGTACAATGCCGCGAGGATAGTCGCAAATATCTTTAAAGATTTGTCCTAGACCTAGATCTTCCATGGTGAGGACTTTAGACGGAATGGTACGAAATACTGCACCAGCACCACGGTTTTGGTTAAATGCGTTAACACGAAAACGAGCAACATTAGGTACTTCAAAAGAAAAGTCAGTTTCGAGTTTTTCTTCATAGTCACGGCGCTGTTTATCATTCATGATGTCGTAGACCAAACGGTGGACATCTTTATGTTCTAGAGCTGGTAAGTTAATACGACGAACTTCACCGTCAACACGAATCATTGGTGGCATGCCAGCAGAAAGATGTAAATCGGACGCGCCATTTTTCACAGAGAAGGCGAGTAGCTCTGTAATATCCATAATTTCCCCAAGTAAATCAAAATATGTCATTATTTTGTAGAATAATATACGGCTTTCACCGAGGCTTACCAACACCTCGCTTTAGGTGAAAAGCAAAAAAGTTTTTTGAAAATGAGAACCTTGTCAATGAATTACCTGCAAGATGCGCGACAGCACGTATTACAGCAAATCAGAACAGCTTGTGAACTTGCTCAGCGTGCGCCTGAAACTGTGCAACTTTTAGCCGTATCGAAAACTCATCCGAGTGAAAGATTGCGTGAAATGTATGCAGCAGGGCAAAGGGCATTCGGCGAAAATTATTTGCAAGAAGCTTTAGATAAAATTGATGCTTTACAGGATTTGGATATTGAATGGCATTTCATTGGTCATGTTCAGCGGAATAAAACTAAGCATTTGGCAGAGAAGTTTGATTGGGTTCATGGGGTAGATCGTTTAATTATTGCAGAACGCCTATCTAACCAACGTGGTGATGACCAAGCTGCACTTAATATTTGTTTGCAAGTCAATATTGATGGGCAAGAGAGTAAGGATGGTTGTGCACCGGAAGACGTTGCCGAGTTGGTTGCTCAAATGAGTCAACTACCGAAAATCAAGTTACGTGGTTTAATGGTGATTCCGGCTCCTGACAATACAGCTGCTTTTGCAGATGCCAAAAAATTATTTGACGCGGTAAAAGACCAACATGCTCACCCAGAAGACTGGGATACATTGAGTATGGGAATGTCGAGTGATTTAGAAGCCGCAATTGCCGCTGGTTCAACAATGGTACGTGTAGGCACAGCTTTATTTGGGGCTAGAGACTATTCGCAAAAAGGCTGATGTAAGCGATTTCTTACAGAAATTGCGGCCTTTTGCGGCTATGGCAGACCATGCTTTTTTTGTACTATGAACTCATTAGGAAACAGGATGTTTCTAAGAATAACAATAAAAAGTCATGAATGGATGCAGACAGGTACGACAGGAGTCATACCAACGCAGAATCTAAAAAAGCCCCGACAGGATGTCGGGGCTTTTTAGTTTTTAACCCACTATTTCAATGGTACTTGCACCAGCGCCAAGTGGTTTCACTTGAATTTGTACAGGAATGCGTTCATGCATTTCTTGAATATGTGAGATGAGAATGACTTGACGTCCCTGATTTTGCAATTGGTCCAAAGCATTCATGACCATATGCAAAGATGAGGCATCTAATGTACCAAAACCTTCATCAATAAACAGTGATTCAATTTTCATTGAACCCGATGCCATATTGGCAATCGCTAAAGACAAGGCAAGGGCAGTTAAGAATGACTCACCCCCAGATAAAGAGGCAACTGAGCGGGTTTCTCCATCCATGTCGTGGTCAATAATGGCAAGACTTAATGACTGATCAAGACGTTTTAGCGTATAACGCTGAGAAAGCATCGCCAGTTGTTGGTTGGCATGTTCAACTAAAATATCTAGGTGATATTGCTGAGCATAGTCACGGAACTCTTTACCTTTGGCATCACCAATCAAGCCTGAAATTTTGCTCCAGCGATGTTCTTCTTGTTGAATATTTTGAATTTGCTCGGCGTATTTTTGCTGTTTTGCAAGGTTTTGCTGATGTAATTCAAGCTTCAGCTTTAGCCCGTCACGCACTTCAAGTTGTGCTTTGAGCTTTGCAATATTGTCTTGAATGAGGGTAACGAGCTTTTCGTATTCAATATTTGGCTGAGTTTGTAAGTGCTCGCTTAATTGCTCTTGCATCGTTTTAAGGGCAGAAGAGGCTTCACTTAATAAACGCTCAGCATGATTAAGACGGTTACGAATATCTTGCTCTTGAACTGAATTAATCTGTATGAGTACGGTAAGATCAGATGCTTGAAAATCAGTATGGGCTTTTAACCAGTTTTGAATTTGCCCATCAAGCTGCTGTTGATGTTGTTCTGTGTGTTGATACTGATGTTTAAGTTGATCGAGCGCCTGTTTTTGCTGCTCAAAGTGTTGTCTGGTTTGTTCGAAACGTTGTTTAGCCTCATGATACGCCGTTTGTTGGTGCTGACGTTTAGCGTCATGCTCAATTAACCATTCATGCGGCTTAATATCCGAACGGCCCGTCATTTGCTGAATGAGCGATACCGCTTTTTCATTATTTTGTTGGCCTTTAAGCGTAATCTCTTGGAGATTTTGATCGATCTCATCAATTTGCTTGGTCATTTGCTCAAGGTTGGCAGCTAACATTTTAAGTTCTTGTTGCTGTTGTTCAAAACGCCGTGAAAGCTGTTCTTGTTGTTCAAGTTGCTTAGCACGTGCATCCAGAATAGCCCAAGTCTGCTTAGCTGTTTGGCTACTTGCTTGCTGCCATGCGTGCTGTTCGGTTTCCGATAAACACTCGACAATATGTTGAACTTGTTGTTGCCATTGCTGTGCTGTATTAAGCAAACTTTCATTACGCTGAATGGTTTGAACAAGTTGATTGTGTTGTTTAATGGCTTGGGTTAAACGTAAGTTTTCTGAGTCAAATGAACTTATGGCAGTTTGCGCAGCTTGTCTCAGCTCATTAAGTGTTTGTAAGATTTGTTCAGGAGCTTGATTAAGCTCAATGTGTAATTGATTGAGGTTAAACGCTTGCTCAAGTTCTTGCTGTAAGTGTGTCTGTTTTACTTGCAGTTGAGCTAGATATTTCTGAACTTGCTCAAGCTCAGCATGACACTGGGTAAGCGCATGTTGCTGGGTTTGCCATGCATTAAACTTAGTTTGCTCGAGTGCAATAGCTTGTTGCTCTTGCTGTTGCTGCAAATCGAACAACGCTTTAGAGACTGCACTGTCATCAATACGGTAAGGGTGGTGGGTACTTCCACAGACTAAACACGCTTCACCTTCTTTAAGATTGGCACGTAACTGTTCAATATTTTCGGTGTGTAGTAAACGTTGCTGTTGCAGGATGTGCTGTAACTTTTCACGTTCAGCTTTTGCTTTTTGGTAGTCTTGTTCAGCTAACTGGCAAACAGTTTTAAGTTGCTGCTCTTGGGCTGATACTTGAGTTTGTTTTTCAGAGAATTGCTGAAGCTCAGCATATAGCTCATGATAAATTTTTATTTTTTGCTGAATCAGATCTAACTGCGTGACTTGAGCAAGCTTTTGTTCTTTGTCTTTACGTTGCTGTTCAAGCTTTAACTCAATCTGTTCAACGGTGCCTAGTGAAGCTGTGAGTTGTTCGAGTTCACTTTTAGCTTCCGATAGCTTTTGGCGAGCAAGGGTAGGGTTACCGAGCTGTTCTTCAATTGCTTGGTAATTTTGAATAAATTGCCCAAGTTGATGAAGATGCGCTGAAAGACCCTTATCTAATACAGCATATTGCTGAGTCTGGAGCAGCTGCTGTTGTAAATGAATTTTGTTTTGCTCAAGCTGTGCAACCTGCTGTTGTACAGCGTTTTGCTGCTGTTGTAGTGGGCTTAGGTTTTGCTCAAGTACCTGTCTTTTTTCTTTGCACTTTTTATATTCATCGGCAATAAAAGCGCGTTCTTGAATGGACTGTCGAACTTGATTTAAAGCATGTTGATGCTGTTGCTCAAAATCGAGTGTTTGTTTGAGCTGTTGTTCTGCAAGTTGATATTGTTTTTGTCCCGTTTCAAAAATTTGCACCAACTCATTAAACTTGGTTTGAGCTTGCTGAATTTGCGGCTCAAGTTGTTGCAGTGTTTGTAAATTTTGAGCTTGCTGAAAAACTTGTGGGCGTATTTCAGAGAAAACTTCAAGACGTTTTAATTGCTCACGTTCACTAGCCAGTTGTTGATGGTGATTTTGCTGGGTTTGAAACTGTTGCTGTTTCGTTTGAACTTCTTGCTCAAGTTTTGCTTTACGTTCAAACCATTGTTGCTGTTTGTCTAAGACATGTTTTTGTTGTTCTAATTGTTGATAGTTTTGTTGGGCTTGCTGGTATTGCTCGGTAAATGCAGCAATCTCTTCATCAGACAAAATTTCAATGTGACCTAAAAACTCTTCCAGTTGTTTACGCTGCTTTGCAATATCGGCTGTTTTACGAAAAGCCAGTTCACCGATTTTGGCGAAAATGCTGGAGTTAGTTAGGTACTCAAGTAATTCACCGCGTTCGCTGTCTCGAGCTTTTAAAAATGCAGTGACTTCGGACTGGGCAAGTAGCACCGCACGAGTAAACTGTTCAAAAGAAAGCTGGGTAATTTGCTTAACTTTTTCATCAACTGCTTTGGCTTTGTCGGCAAGTACCACACCATCGGTTAAACATTTTAAGTGGCGCTGTACACTTTGCAATTTACCATTTGGGTTTTCACGTGCACGTTTAATTTCCCAACGAGCCAAATAGCGCTTTTGATCTTGCGCAATAAAACAAAGCTCAGCAAAACCATGTCCTGTACCACGACGTAAAACAGTTAAAGGAGAGTTGGTCAGCAACTCAGAGCCATCAACATCTTTTAACTTACCATCGCTGTCTTTAAGGCGAGGAACCCGATTAAATAAGGCCAGACACATCGCATCTAGAATAGTCGACTTACCTGCGCCAGTTTTCCCCACAATTGCAATGAGACCTGCATGGGCCAGAGGTGCGCTTTCAAAGTCAATAAAATGTTCATCAGCAAGCGATGCCAGATTTTTTATTCGAATGGATAAAATTTTCATGGCATATCCTTAATGGCTTGCATCATTTTCAAGATGTTTTTGTGCTTCTTGTACCAGACTCAGAAAATCTTTTAAGACCGCATCATCGGCGCTGTAACCTTGTTTTTCCCAAATATTTTGAAAGAGTTTTTCTGGTGTTGGTGGCTCAAGAGCAATGTGCTGGGTAGTATTTGAATTAGTCGTGTCTTTATTTACATATTGACGTGAAATACGCACTAAACGATAGCGGTCAGGTGGCAGAGCTGCTTCAAACTGCTGACGTAAATTTGGCTGTGGCGGCGTTAAACTATAATATTCAATATCGACATATTCACGGTGGTCAATATTTTCAATCACACCGTGAGGCAAGGCTTTGAGTTGTTGCAGCACTTCGTTTAGCTCACCACGAATGCGGTGCAATTGTATGCAACGCGGAATTTCGA
Source organism: Acinetobacter sp. AOR01_HL (assembly GCF_027855455.1). NCBI lineage: Bacteria > Pseudomonadati > Pseudomonadota > Gammaproteobacteria > Moraxellales > Moraxellaceae > Acinetobacter > Acinetobacter sp. AOR01_HL. The sequence continues at coordinate 33,664 of NZ_JAKTIM010000019.1, forward strand.
CAGCTTCAAATTGCAAACGGCTGTCTGTGTCTTGAGCTGGGTCAATTTTGACTTCAACCACTTGGTGCTTATAGTTAATTTCACTAAAAGAAAGTGGAATGGGTGAACCGCTATAACGAATGTGTGGCTGACCTACTTTTTGTGGTTTATGTAGATGTCCTAAAGCGACATAGTCGACAGCATCTTCAAATAAAGTCGTCGAAAGTGCCTCTTCATTACCAATAATAATTGGGCGTTCAGAGTCGGATGTTTCTCCACCTTGCATATGTGCATGCGACATCAAAATAAGCGCTTGGTCTGGTGTCTTGCGACGTTTGGCTTCGGCAATGAGTTGCTGGTGCAAATAGGCAATCGCATTTTTGCTATTGGTGGTATGTTCGTTAAAGCCGGTAATTTCGGCCGAACGTAAAAAAGGCAGGGCAAGGCACCACGCCACAATATCTTGATTTTGATTATAAATAGGTAAAAGTAGTCGATCGAGATCTAGGGTTTTATCTTCATTCCAGCGAACTACACCTACGGTTTTTGCATTGTATTTTTCTAAAAGCGGTTCAACCTGTTCAATACGATAGCCTGAGTCATGATTACCCGCAATCATGAGTGTTTGCATGTGCGGTGCAATGCGATGTGCATCTGCTAAAAATTGGTAGAGTTGTTTTTGTGCTTGTGAACCCGGGTTAATGACATCAAAAATATCGCCAGCAATAAGCAGGGCATGTGGTTGTTTTTCTTGAATTTGAATGAGTAACCAGCTTAAAAATTGTTGGTGTTCGTAGTGACGTGAATGATTATAAAAAAACTGCCCCAAATGCCAGTCAGAAGTATGTAGAAAATGTACGGACATAGAAACAGACATCAAGCCAAAATAAACACAGATACGTTAGCATAAATTGGCAGGAGATTTTATCAAGACATTTTAAAGTGCTCGTTATTTAAGCCTATAGTAAAACTTGAATTAAATTGTTCACTTTAAACGCTGCTTTGTTACTATCAAGGCAAACCATGAACTTTGAGAAAAAAATGACCATTCACGAATACGAAGTAAAAATACAGTGGGAAGGCAATACGGGTACAGGCACTTCATCTTATCGTTCTTATAAACGTGATTTTAGTATTCAACATCCTCAAAAGACGACTATTCAAGGTTCATCAGACCCTGCCTATTTGGGCGATGTGACCAGATGGAACCCCGAAGATTTATTGGTTGCATCAGCTTCAGCTTGTCATAAGCTTTGGTATTTACACCTATGTGCAGTCAATCATATTCACGTTGTGAGTTATGTCGATCATGCACTGGGATTTATGGAAGATACAGATCCGGTCAAACGTGGTCATTTTACCCAAATTATTTTAAGGCCCGAGGTTGTTTTAGAAAAAGGTGCTGACCAAGAGCTTGCAGCAAAACTGCATGAAGAAGCACATCATGAATGTATGATTGCCAATTCGGTAAATTTTCCAATTACATGTGAAGCCAGCTTTAGCTTTGCTGAATAATTCATATGAAATAGTCACCGATAAAAGCGGTGGCTATAAATTAAAATAAATAGGCTAAATAAAATCTTTAAGCTGCATTTTCATCGACTTGAAAAATACCAAAAACGTTGTGGTCTAAATCGACAAAGTAACCATGCCAAGCGCGGCCCGGAATAGCGAATTTATCCATTGCCACAATGCCACCTTGCGCTAAAATTTTTGCAGCCACTTCATCGAAGTTTTCCACCTGAACCGAACAAGTAAATGCATTGGTGCCATATTCCATTGGCGGTGTTTGAGCAGGGCGTTTTAATAGTCCACCCATAATTGAAGGTGTTTCTATGCGGTAATATTCAATAGGTAAGCTTTCATCGAGTTTAAATTGCCAACCAAACACAGCTTGATAAAACTGCGCATCGCGGGCAGGGTTTGAAGACTGGATTTCAAAATAGGCAATATTGTTCATATTATTTAAATCATATTTTTATGGTGTAAAAAGTATACGCATAGCCTTTATAGCCACGAAAGCATTATTGTGTATGGTGAGCGTAAAATAAATGAAAGTACTAGAAAATAAAAACCGACGATTCGAGTGATGAGAGAATCGTCGGTCAAAAACTTCATCAAGGGTTTCGGCTGCTAACAAAACCTAATCCGAAGGAAGAAAGAGTCGTAATGAAAGGTCACCGAAACAATTTTGCGGATGCCGTGCAAAGGAAGTATTCGGTTGCTGCGACCTTGTTACCCTATATAACGTCAAGAGATCAGGATTGGTTGACAGAAAAATGAAAAAAAATCGAAAAAAATTTATAATTATTTTTTGAACCCATAAATTAGGCAAAAATATGACCAAATTACGTTCTTACTTTCTCTGGTTTTTTGCTTTATGCATCTTGCTCACTTTAATTGTCGGTGTGATTGCAGCACTATTACCAGCGAGTGTAGGCGCTATTTTAACAGCCGTTCCATATTTAGGCGCAATGATTTTTGTCTTATTTAGATTTTTAAAGAAAGAACGCCGTGCACCGACAGTACCAGAAAAAAAGAAATTTACTTTAGGTTTTACCCTCATATTTTGGGGCTATAACTTGTGTGGTGTTTTATTTGGTCTGTTTTTATTTTCAAGAAAAGACCCTGAGATTTTGCAAAACTTTATGCTTTACCTCAAACAGCCTCAGTTCTTAAGCATTATGGTGATTATGCTTTTAATGTTAGCTATTCCGCTTTATTTAATTACCTACTGGTTTTATGGAAAACAGGCACAGCGTATGGCAAACAAAATGTTTAATGCGTCATAACTCATCACAAAAAACTGATACGATTAGTTCGTTATTAAATTTTATAACTATATTAATTAAAAACTGCTGTCCTCGGTTTTGGAGGAAATATGAATAAGAATGTATTAATCACAGGTGCCAGTGGCTTTATTGGAACGCATTTAATTGGGTTCCTGCTACAAAAAAATTATAACGTGATTGCTGTGACACGGCAGGCTGGAAAGAAATCTGACCATCCTGCCTTGCAGTGGGTACAAAAGTTCGAAGATATTTCGACTCGTCAAATTGATTATGTGGTGAATTTGGCCGGTGCAAATATTGGTGATAAACGCTGGACTGAGTCACGTAAAAAACAACTCATTGAAAGCCGTGTAAATACGACCCAAAAACTGTATGCATGGCTCAAGCAATCTCAAATTTTTCCTGAAGTGATTGTCTCTGGTTCTGCAATTGGTTATTACGGTATAGATAATCAAGAAAAGTGGACAGAAGTGTGCACAGAACAAAGCTCGCCACAGCCCATTTTCATGTCTCAGCTTTGCCAAGAGTGGGAACGCGCAGCGTTAGCAGATCCTCAGCAAAATACTAAAATTATTCGTTTAGGTGTGGTGTTTGGGCAGGGTGGCGGCATTTTGCCTAAAATGTTGCTTCCTATTCGACTCAATTTAGTCGGTCAAATCGGTCATGGCCGTCAACCTGTGGTTTGGGTACATATTGAAGACGTATTAAACGCAATTGAGTTTATATTTCAGCATCCTCAATCAGCTCAAATTCATAATGTGGTGGCGCCAGAAAATGTGACCCAAAAGGTATTTGTTGAACAAGCTGCCAAGGTTTTGAATAAAAAACCACTGTTGTCGGCGCCTAGTACAGTTTTTCGCTGTTTGTTAGGAGAGCAGTCGCAATTGATCTTAAATGGGCAATACGTCAAACCCGCAGCCTTACAAGCAGAAGGATTTGAGTTTGCTTATCCTCAATTAATAATGGCTTTAAAAAATATACTCGCCTCAGGCTAAGATTTTATTTTGCAAACGCTCTGGGGAATATGCTTTGGCATCAACTAATGTTGGTTGACCTAGCATAAGCTGACGAAGCAATTGTGCAGAACCTGCGCCCATACACAAACCATTTCTAAAGTGCCCAAAGTTTGCCCACAGGTTATCCATTTCAGGCATTTTGCCAATGTACGGAACGCCATTTGGTGAACTTGGTCTGAGACCTGCCCATCGATGTACAATCGGGAAATCGGCCAGTTCAGGCACCATTTCTAAACACGCTTCTAAAATATTGTGCTGAGTCGTTTCATCGGTAGAGGTGTCAAAACCACGATGTGCCATACTAGACCCGCACACGATATGACCGTCCATACGTGGAATCAGGTACATAACTCGATTCATACACATGGTCGGTAGCCAGTGAGCAGGGGTTTTAAATAACAGCATCTGACCTTGCACAGGTTCGACTGGAATTTCGAGTTGTAATTGTGAGTTCCAGTAATGGCTCCAAGCGCCCGAAGTTATTACAAAATGGTCTGCTGTATGTTTGCGACCATCTTCGGTTTGGAGCGCTTGTATCACATCGCCTTGTTGAATCAGTTTTTTAACAGGAGTGTGTTCGAAAAACTCAACATTTGGATGTTGCTTTAAATAGCGAATCAGGGACTGTAATACGCGTGGATTGCGAATATTAGACAGTTCAGGAAAATAAATGGCTTCTTGAAACTGATCGGAAATATGCGGGTTGACTTGTTCTAGCGCATCTCGCTGTAAATATTCGCAGCGTTGCATCGGTTCTTGATGTTGCTCAGCGTAGGAAAGCCCAATGTCAAAATCTTCTTCATCAAAAATCAGCATGCCTGTGTCATGAATTTCAAAATCAATCCCTGTAATAGGGTAGAGCTTTTGGTTCCATGCTTGATAAGAGGCTTTACCAAATTGGGCAAGTTGGTTCACTGCATGCACATAGCGCCACGGGTACATCGGAGAAAGAATGCCTCCGCCAGCCCAAGAGGCTGCTTGTCCCGCTTGTTGTTGATCAAAAATGCTGATGGTACAGCCTTGTTCAACCAACTCCAGCGCAGACATTAATCCACTTATGCCCGCGCCAATGATTGCAATATGCATGCAGTGTTATCCTTTCTCTGCGAACTTAGTTCATTTCCTTGAGTTTTTCAGCAGCGGTTTCTGCAAAGTAAGTCCAGATTCCGTCTGCACCAGCGCGGCGGCAGCACATGAGCGATTCTAAAATCACTGAGTCTGATAACCAGCCATTTTGAATTGCACCCGCCAACATTGCGTATTCGCCACTCACTTGGTAAATGAATGTCGGAATACCAAAGGTATCTTTCACTTCACGTACCACATCCAGATATGGCATGCCCGGTTTTACAATCACCATGTCGGCGCCTTCTTGAATATCAAGCGCGATTTCATGTAACGCTTCGGCACGGTTGGCAAAGTCCATCTGGTAGTTATATTTATTACCACCTTTGAGGTTGGATGCAGAGCCAACAGCATCACGGAACGGACCATAGAAGCTAGACGCATATTTCGCAGAGTAGGCCATGATGTTGGTGTAGATGTGACCATTAGCTTCTAAAGCTTGACGAATCGCGCCAATACGGCCATCCATCATGTCACTTGGTGCAATCACTTCGGCACCTGCTTCTGCGTGACTTAAGGCTTGTTTAATTAAGCATTCTACAGTCTCATCGTTTAGCACATAGCCAGTTTCATCAATAATGCCGTCTTGACCATGCGTGGTGTATGGGTCGAGGGCACCATCAGTAATTAACACCATTTCTGGTAATTCTTTTTTAAGCAAACGACAAGTGGTTTGAACTAAACCATCTTCACGCCATGCAGCTTCTGCGGTGAGGCTTTTATCTTCTTGCGGGGTAACTGGAAAAAGAGCCAGTTTTGATACGCCCAATTCCAGAAGTCTTTCAGCTTTTTTCAGTAACAAATCTGCCGACAAACGCTGAATGTTTGGCATACTTGGAATATCTTGGGTTTGATTTTGTCCTGGTAATACAAATACTGGATAAATCAAGTGATTGGTAGTGAGCTGTGTTTCGCTGACCATCGCACGCAACTGGTCATTTTTACGGATACGGCGCATGCGAGTGGCTGGAAATGCAGGACGATTGAACGTATAAGTCATAACAATCTCGATGTTCGGTATTACACTAGGATAGGTTGGCGGATATTCCATTACTGTCAACCGACTGCTGTATTGTAGCCCCATAATGCTGGATTTGTACAAAATTATGGGTGTTTATCATGCTTTTAAATTTAGGCAATGTATGAGTGAAGAAAAGAAAAATTGGACTGGGAACATCCATTTAGGTGCAAAAACTGACTTAACCGTGGTTCTCAACCAATTATGTAAGGCATTTAATAGCTCTCCTTTTTTTAAGCATAGTGGAATGATTATGCGTGTGGTGGACGGGCACATTGAAGGCTATATCGAGATGCAACCCAATTTAATTGGCAATTTGGCATTTCAGATTTTGCATGGCGGTGTTGCTGCAACTTTGCTCGATAGTATTGGTGGAATTGTGGCAATGGAACACCTATATCGCCGTTCAACTCCCGAAACTTTAACTGAAACCATTAAGCAAGTGTCACGTTTGGCAACTGTCGATATGCGTGTAGATTATTTAGCACCGGGGCGTGGTAAATATTTTATTGCACGTGCCGAAGTACTACGTTTAGGTCGTAAGGGCTGTACCATGCGCATGACCATGGTCAATGATGAAGATAAAGCGATTGCTGCCGGCATTGCTTCATATGCCTATTAAGCAATGAATTAAATCATTTAAAAGCGCCAAGTGCGCTTTTTTAGTGTTTGAAAAGCTAAAATTTTCATAAAAACTTTGAGATAAACATTAATTTAATTAGAACGAACGCATGAGTTATAAAATTTTATTCTCATATTATGAGGTTTTAGCGTTAAAATTGTCTCCTTTGACAATGCGGTATGTCTTGTTTATAGAAAAATAAAAACTCTATAACAAGGTGTAGTGCGAGATTGATGGCAAAGCCAACTCATCTTTAGGAACATACCATGACTGATGCACAAAGCAATGTACAAGAAACAGTGCCAACAACATCTGCCTCGGATGACAACATGCAAAACAAGCGCAAAAAATTTCTTGGTTTCTTTGCGCTGATTTTATTGATCGCCGCTATTTTATATGCAATCTGGGCATTATTTTTAAATCACTCGGTGAGTACGGATAATGCTTATGTCGGTGCAGAAACCGCGCAAATTACCTCAATGGTTAGCGGACAGGTCGCTCAGGTTTTGGTAAAAGATACTCAAACAGTACACCGCGGTGATGTGCTGGTTCGTATTGATGACCGTGATGCCAAAATCGCGTTGGCACAAGCCGAGGCAGAGCTTGCCAAAGCAAAACGCCAATATAAACAAACTGCGGCAAACAGTAGTTCTTTAAACTCTCAAGTGGTGGTTCGTGCTGACGAAATTAACAGTGCTAAAGCACAGGTTGCTCAAGCACAGGCCGACTATGACAAAGCTGCTTTAGAACTGAACCGTCGTGCACAGCTTGCTGCCTCTGGCGCTGTGTCTAAAGAAGAACTCACCAAAGCACAAAGTGCGGTTGAAACTGCTAAAGCCGGACTAGAGCTTGCTAAAGCTGGCCTTGCACAAGCGACTTCTAGTCGTAAGGCAGCCGAAAGCACCTTAGCTGCAAACGAAGCGTTAATTCAGGGTGTAAGCGAAACCTCGACTCCGGATGTACAAGTTGCACAAGCGCATGTAGAACAAGCTCAGCTTGACTTGGAACGTACCGTGATTCGTGCACCAGTTGATGGTGTGATTACACGCCGTAATATTCAAGTTGGTCAACGCGTTGCACCGGGTACAAGCATGATGATGATTGTGCCGCTTAACGATTTATATGTAGATGCTAACTTCAAAGAAAGTCAGTTGAAAAAAGTCCGCCCAGGTCAGCCAGTCACCTTAACCTCAGATTTATATGGTGATGATGTTGAATACCACGGCAAAGTGGTGGGCTTCTCTGGTGGTACAGGCTCTGCCTTTGCCTTAATTCCGGCTCAAAACGCAACAGGTAACTGGATTAAAGTGGTTCAACGCTTACCGGTTCGTATTGCACTTGACCCGAAAGAACTTGCTGAACACCCATTACGTGTTGGCTTGTCGATGGAAGCAAAAGTCGACTTATCTGCGAAGTAAACGCTTATGAAAACGCAAACACCTTTTGCCGAGTTAAGCGGTGGCCGTTTACTACTGGCAGCGTTTGTTATTGCCTTGTCGAACTTTATGGTCGTACTTGATACGACCATTGCCAACGTCTCTGTACCGCATATTACCGGTAACCTTGCTGTTTCAAGCACACAAGGGACATGGGTCGTTACTTCATATGCAGTTGCAGAAGCGATTTGTGTACCTTTAACGGGTTGGTTGGCAGGCCGCTTTGGAACGGTGCGGGTCTTTATCTTTGGTTTAATTGGCTTTACGGTCTTTTCTTTCCTGTGCGGTTTGGCAACATCGTTAGAAATGTTGGTGTTTTTCCGTATTGGGCAGGGCCTTTGTGGTGGTCCACTTATGCCACTCAGCCAAACCTTGCTTATGCGTATTTTCCCTCAAGAAAAGCATGCGCAGGCAATGGGCCTATGGGCAATGACCACAGTCGTCGGGCCAATTTTAGGACCAATTTTGGGTGGTCTGATTAGTGATAACCTGTCTTGGCACTGGATTTTCTTTATTAACTTACCGGTTGGTATTGTCTGTGTATTAGCAGCAATGCGCTTGTTAAGAGTAGCCGAAACAGAAACCATTTCTTTAAGAATCGACACTGTTGGTTTAGGTCTGTTAATTCTGTGGATTGGTGCGTTACAGCTTATGCTCGACTTGGGGCATGAACGCGATTGGTTTAATAGCACAAGCATTGTGGTTTTAGCTTTAACTGCCGCCATTGGTTTTGTGGTGTTCCTGATATGGGAGCTGACCGACAAACACCCCGTGGTAGATGTCAAAGTCTTTAGGCATAGGGGCTTTGCCATTTCGGTACTGGCCTTGTCGCTCGGCTTTGGTGCATTCTTTGGCAGTATTGTACTGATTCCGCAGTGGCTGCAAATGAACCTTTCTTATACCGCGACGTGGGCCGGATATTTAACCGCAACCATGGGCTTTGGTAGTTTGACCATGTCACCAATTGTGGCAAAACTTTCGACCAAACATGACCCGCGTGCACTGGCGAGCTTTGGTCTAATTTTGCTGGGTATTGTGACTTTAATGCGGGCATTCTGGACCACAGATGCCGACTTTATGGCACTGGCTTGGCCACAAATCCTGCAAGGTTTTGCAGTACCGTTCTTCTTTATTCCACTGTCTAACATTGCACTTGGTTCGGTGTTGCAGCAAGAAATTGCATCTGCTGCGGGCCTCATGAACTTCTTAAGAACCATGGCAGGGGCGATTGGCGCTTCAATTGCAGTCACAGTATGGGATGACCACGCCAAAGTTGCCCGTAGTGAAATGGTGTCAAACCTACATACCACTGAAGTACAAAACACACTTTTGCAAAACGGTTTTACGGCTGACTCAACGCTCGGAATTATTTCAAATCTAGTCGATAAAGAAGCCATTACCATGTCAGCAAACCATGTGTTTCTGCTATTTGCGATTGTGTTTGTCTTTGCAGGGCTGGTGATTTGGCTGTGTCCAAAACCCAAACAGGTCAGCGGCATGCCTTCTCACTAAATATCAAAAGGCATCTCTTCGGAGGTGCTTTTTTTTTAGGCCTACTACAAAATGAGCGAGTTTATAAATAACAGATTTTGCCTGTATTTAAAGAAATAAAGCATGCCAGAATTGGGCAAATCAGTTATAAAAGAGTGTGATAACAAACAAGGAGACATCACACAGAGCATAAAATAAACACCCTTAATCATTTAATATTATTAAAACTTTATTTTTATCAAAGATTAAAAAACTGAAGACCTGAAAACAAAGAAGCTTGCATGGCAATTGCATGGATAGGCAGGCGTATATATTGGAGTTATCACGTGAATAAAAGATATTCATTTTTGTTCAGTAGTTTATTAGCAGTCGGTTTATTACAAGGATGTGGAGATGACTCCTCGTCAGATCAGCCCAAGGATGATTCAAATACAACCCCGCCCAATTTAATTGTAGATAACGACCCGACCAGTTGTAGCAAACTGGCACAAGACGGTTCAAGCGTGGTGGTCGGTTCAAACCAAAATGGTGACCCCGCCGCGCCAGAGGGTGCATCGGGTTATAGACTCGGTAACACGGTTAAATACGCAGATAAATATATGGTGGTGGCAAACACGCCACTTGCAGTAAAAGCAGGGTGTGATGTTTTAAAAGCAGGTGGTAGTGCAGTTGATGCAGCCGTAGCAGTACAAGCCGTACTTGGTTTGGTCGAGCCACAGTCGAGTACCATTGCCGGTAGTGGTTTTATGATGTATTACGATGCCAAAACCAAGCAAGTCACTGCTTATGATGGCCGTGAAACCGCACCTGCTGCAGCCAACGAATTTTATTTAATTCGCCAAAATATATATGACCCAAATTCACCTGCACCTGTACCAAGTGCCCGCCGTAGCGGTCGTTCGATTGGTGTGCCGGGTGTGATGCGTTTATTGGAACAAGCACAAAAAGAGCATGGCAAACTTAAGTGGAACCAACTTTTTGGTGAAGCGATTGGTTTGGCTGATAACGGTTTTCGCATTCCGGGGCGTTTGGCAGATGCCATTGCAAGTAATGCAAGCAATTTAGCACTCGATGCAAATGCAATGGCGACTTATTTCTACCCAGATGGATCACCACGTAAAGTCGGCGAGACTATGACCAATAAAGCCTATGCCAGGACACTTGAAGCACTCGCTTCACAAGGGGCAAACGCACTGCACACTGGTCCAATTGCGCAAGCCATTGTGGCAAAAGCAGGGCAAACCGTGGGTGATGACCCAGCACGGACTCCAATTACCCCAAGTTTGATGACCTTGCAGGATTTATCGAACTATCAGGTGAAAAAACGCGACCCGATTTGTACGACGTACCGTGACCGTTACTATGTATGTACCATGCCACCTCCATCTTCGGGAGGGATCGCAGTTGCACAGACGTTGGGTATTTTAGAAAACTTTGATATGTCGCTTTATCCACCTAAAAACTCTGAAAATGAAGGTGGTGTGCCCGATGTGATGGGCGTGCATTTAGTGTCTGAAGCAGAGCGTTTGGCCTATGCTGACCGTGACAAATATGTCGCAGATACCGACTTTGTTCGTTTGCCGGCACAGGGTATTCCAAGTTTTATTGATAAAAACTACTTGAAGCAGCGTGCAGCACTGATTAACCCGAACCAAAGTATGGGCGTAGCACCAGCAGGTAATTTCAATACAGCGGCAGGTGTAGATACCACTGTTGAACATGGCACAACTCAGTTCACGATAGTAGATGCCTATGGCAATGTGGTTTCAATGACATCGACTGTTGAATCGAGCATGGGTTCATTCCACATGGTGGATGGTTTCTTGCTGTCAAATCAGTTAACTGACTTTAGCGCAAACCCTTATGACAGCACTGGGGCACCAGTTGCCAACCGTGTAGAAGGCGGCAAACGCCCACGTAGTACTATGGCGCCAACCTTAGTGTTTAAGGGCACCACGCCCGATGAGTTTTATATGGCAACAGGTTCACCAGGTGGCGGTACCATCATTCAATATGTGGTTAAAACCTTGGTGGGTGCATTGGACTGGAACTTAAATGCACAGCAGGCCACTTCGCTTGTAAACTTTGGCGCAACCAATAGCAAAAACACCAATGTAGATAGCTCGAATGTACAGCTTTCCTTAGTTGACCTAATTGAAGGCTTAAAAGCAAAAGGGCATGGCATATCGAACACTGCGCAAACCAGTGGTATTTCAACGATTATGAAAGTAAATATAAATAATCAAAGTAAATACGCAGGTGGGGTAGACCCACGCCGTGAAGGGATCGTGTTAGGCAATGGTGCTTTATAGGCCAAACTTTTAAAAAAAAAGCTGTCATTTTTGGCAGCTTTTTTTATGAGGGGCCTTGAAAAAAACAAAAGGCACTCAATTATGTAAGTATGTTCATCAGTGGCAGACTGTTGATAAAATGCACAGCATTTTATTTTAGTTATGCTATGATGTGCAGACATTCATGGGGATGTTATTGGCTTCGACGCCGGTGATGAAACTCATAGATGCATGCCGAGAGCGCATTTTCTCTCGTAAATAAAATTTGCATTTAAATAGTCGCAAACGACGAAACTTACGCTCTAGCTGCCTAAGGGCCGCTTGTCCGCTTCCTAGAATACTTGTGGTCTGGGAACCCGACTGAAGCGCACGCACACAAGTCCGTATAGAGTCAAGCCTCGGGGCTTTATACCAAACTTAGAGGATCGCACCTTGTACCCTGTTCGTCGGGTCACTTGGTGTTAAAACAATAGACGATATCTAAGCATGTAGTATTCTCGAGCGTAGTGCTGGCGGACGCGGGTTCAACTCCCGCCATCTCCACCAAGATTCGTGAAAAGCCCTGAAACGAAAGTTTTGGGGTTTTTTCTTTTTAAGATTTAAATAATTCAAGTTATAAGCAATATAAGAAGATAATTTTTAACTTCTCCTAAAACTAGGAAAAGGTTTTGTGTAAAAAATAGAGCAAAATCAAAAACTATTATTTTTAGAAAAGATCTATAGAAGTTAGAATAGTGCAGTACTTTAAAAAGCTAACGAAATAAAGATTATATAAATATCTTGTAATATCTAAAATTCCTAGGCAAAAATGATTAAATTAGGTATATCAATATGAAATTAACTTTATTAAAAAAATCCCTTACTTCATTTCTTTTAATCAGCATGTCAATGTTTAGTGCTAATAGCTTTGGCTACACTCCCAAAGATTTACAAGGTATATGGGCAATGCATCCGCTTAATAATGGAATTGCCAACTTAGTTGAGTTTTCAGGAAATACAGCTACTTTACATCCTGTGCAATGTGATTTTGAAACGGGTCTTTATACTGTAGATAGTATTGAAAAATCGAACTTTAAAATTAATAAGCAAAATCAAATTGAGTTGTATAATGAACAGGGAGAGTTCGAGCAAGCATTAAGAATTATAAGTATCACCGATAATCAACTAGTTTTAGAAGAAGCTGCTAGTGACACGATAATGCTGAAATTTCACTATAACAAAATTAACAAGCTAAACCCAAATTGTATTAAATATAAAAAATAATATTTTCAAAAGCTTAGTTTTAATATGGCTGAAATTAAATATCATTTCAGCTATATAACCAACTTGAATTTAATTGGTAAAGAAGTATTTAAATTTTCATTTTATTAAGCTTGAATGAGTCAGAAAGAAGAAGCAATTAATAGATAACAAACACAGCAGAAGTAGAATTTTATATATTCTTTATAAATTCTTACTTGCGTAAAGTTTTGTAATCTCGTTATAGTCTAGCTTCTAATAAAGAGGGGTTAAACTGTGAAAAAAATAATAGGAATATTTTTATTTTCCTTGATATTAGTTGGTTGTGGTAAATCGGCAGAAGATATTGCAAAAGAAAAGCAGGCTCAAGAACAGGCACTTAAAATTAAACAAGAACAAGAGAGAAAATTAAAAGAACAAGCTGAACTTAAAAAAGTTGAGGATGCTGTTCGTTATTATCTTAAAGATGGTGATTCTGCGAAATTTAGAAATGTTATTAAAAATTGTGGTGAGGTAAATGCCAAAAACTCATGGGGTGCTTATGCAGGTTTTTCCAGATTTATAGTTAAATCAGATAAACAAGTAATCTTTGATGAACCTGATAATTACTATTTTGATAGTTTGGTAAAGTTATATTGCCATAAAGATTATTTAGCAAAGTTTCCAGTGGAAACAAGTGAAGAGATAGCAATTGATGCATCTCCAACAGAACAAATATCCGGTGTGGCTGCTGAGGCGGCAGCGGGAGAAACTTTAGAAAATGAAACAAGATCAGTTAGTAAACCTAAGAAAGAGGAGGTAGCTGTTGAGGAATTAACTACTGAAGATACAACATCAGATAATGGTAGTTCTGAAAATTATTAAAATTTAGGAACTAAGGTATTATCTTGATATTTTAAGATTTTAAAAGATAATTTTTCATTTTTGAAATACTGAGAAGAATATCTTTGCTTTAATTGGTTTAGGCTCGGAAAATTTAAAGGGGGAAAGCAGTGGGACAAGGTAAAAGTGTTAAATTGTTTTTGGCTGATGGAACACCTAATGGGATTTTAACAGCTGAAATTATTAACTGGACAGGACATGTGCTTTCTGCCCCTCGTAGTAAATTGGCTGAGTTGATTCAGCGTGATGAATGTACAAAAACAGGTGTCTATTTCCTCATTAGCCATGATCCAGAAAATCCACTATATCCAAGAGTATATATTGGGGAGTCGGATGATGTTGCTAATCGTTTAAAACAACATAACCGAACAGAAGAAAGTGGTGGAAAAGATTTCTGGGAAAAGGTTTGTTTAGTTACAAGTAAAGACCAGAATTTAACTAAATCTCATATCAAATATCTTGAAAGTCGTCTGATGGATATTGCTAAACAAAATGGACAATGTCAGCTCGAAAATGGTACAGCACATAATTATAGTCGCTTACCTGAATCAGATATTGCTGATATGGAGTTTTTCTTAGAGCAAATACAAATTGTTTTGCCTGTATTAGGCTACGATTTTCTCAAGGATTTAAAAAGACCTAGCTATCAACAATACTTATCAAAAACCTATAGTTTTATAGAACCTGAGGTTGATAAAACAGCAAACTTTTATTTAACTAGCCGTGAAGTAGATGCTAACGCACAAGAAATAGATGGAGAGTTTTTTGTTTTAAAAGGCTCACAAGTTCGAAAAGATGTTTCTCAACCTAACTATACATATATGAAGAATTTACGTCCTAGATTATTTGAAAAAGGTATTATTGATCCTGAAAATTTTGTCTTTACCCAAGATTATATGTTTACTAGTCCTTCTGCTGCATCCGCAGTTATACTTGGGAGAGCTTCTAATGGAAGAACGGCATGGAGAGAAGTAAACACAAATTTAACTTATTCAGAGTGGCAACAGAAACAAGTAGATAGTGCATAAGTTTAGAGAGTAGAAAAGAAAAAAATAATTAATTTTTTTATAATTATCAGTCCTTTTTAACAAACAGAACTTTACTTTTATATTGAACTAAGATGATACAAGCATATTGCGATATGCAAGGGACATAGGTATTCAAAAGGAGACAATTAGCTAAATAGTATGCAGGGATATACTCTGAAATTTGGGGAAGTTTTAAAAAGATGATTACTCCGCTGGGGAGCGGTTGATGTAAAAGGTAATTATCTCTTTCTAAATAATTTATAAAATTTGGTTAGATCAAATGAACGACTTGATAACGAGATATTTAAATAATCTGGGGCAGTGGCATGAAGTTGCGCTGACAATGACTAAAGCGATTATTGCAATAGGGGTGTTGTGTTTAGTTGCTTATCTTTTAACAATTAGCTATATCCCTTCAGAAATTAGCTTTGGCGATACACTTATTTTTTTACTGATTTTTGCAGCATTTTCTATTGTTTATACTGCGTTCTGCATGATGCTATTTTTCTTTGGTACCTCTTTAATGCCAGTAACTTGGTTCATCTTAAGTTTGGTTGATAAGTATTTGCCATCTCACGTAAGAATTGGACAAAAACTTCCTTTTCCAAAGATTAGTATTATCACATTGGGAGTATCTATTTACCTTCTATATATTATTCGTGTTTTATTTTTATTAGATTGGAAAATTAATGCCTATATGGGTATTACAGTAAGTCTAATTTCTTTATTTTATTATGCTTTTTACGTTAATCAGAAGAGAGTCAAAGAATATCGTTTAAAGTTTGAAAATTTAAGAGATATTATTGATGATCCTAAAGCAAGTGAAAATCTAAAAAATTTTGCAGAAACAAAGTTAAAGCAATTAGAAATATGGATTAAAAACTCTATACAATCAGCTCTATTTCTTATTCTAACTCCACTAATCTTCATGTTCTTGATTGGAGATGTTGGCAAAATTTTTTTACATTACACAATGCAAAAAACTGGTGTAAGAATAGAAAAAGCGAATTTATACATCAAAGAACCTTATGCCAATCTAATTGAATTACCAAAACTGACCACTAAAAAACTAAGCCAAGACCAAATTTTTATTTTTAGGGGTATGGAAGTCCCTTTTCAAGGAATTGGTAAAAATACTTTAGTTTCTTACAGGGTCAAAGAGATTGAAAAGCAAATTGTGATTCCTAATGAATATATTACTGTAGAGCGAACTGAAAAGACCGATAACTAAATATTTAATAAGCAAAGATAGTAATTATCTTTGCTTATTAGATTGTGAAAGAAGTGATGCCGCTAGTGATTTTGTAGTATCACTATATTTGTCACTTTGTAATACTTTTGATGCTTTTGTCTCCATCTCACTTCCTGTTTGTTTACTTGAATGTGTTTGAGACAAGGCAGAAGCAGCTAACTGTTTTTGTATTGCAGAAGAGGAAGAGTTACGTAATACATCCGATGCTAATGAGCTAACTGCTTTAGATGTTTGTTTCGTATTTTTAGACATAATAAATTCTCCTATGGTGATTAGTCCTTTTTGTGATTTTTCTTATATCGATAGAAAGCAACTTTCTCTCGATATTCCTTTAGAGCTTCTGGGTGATCAGTTATAAATTTCCCCATTCTTTTTTTTCCACCTTTATATTGATCATTTTCCCTCATCTTTTTAAGATCCGCTTTATAGCCTCCTGATTTTGTAGCTCTGATAAAAGATGCACCAGCAGCTATACCTTGATTAACGAAATAGGGGGTTGCGATATTTGTAAAGAAATATGAAGTTCCATACGCTGATTGCTTAGCTAAAGTGTTTATAGGCAATAAAATAATTTGCCCCTTTTCTTTTTCTTCACCGATAAGAGCATGAGGTAAGTCAAAAAAATCTGATTTCCACTCATTATCTAAATGACAAAAGTAATTAACTTTTTTATTTATTCTCTCTAATGGGATATTTAGCTCATTACATTTTTCTTGCGTAAACTCTATAAAATGTTTCATCCCTAGGTTTATTGTTATATCAGAGATAGTATCTAAACCTAATCCTTCAACAACCAATATTAGTTCTTCTAAATCTTCAATTGCACCAGACATAACTGCTTCAGAAGAAGTTAATGCTTCCAGCAATTTAGCAGCTTTTATTTCTCCAGCTCCTCTGCCTTTATAACTTTTCTTTGTCCATCCAATCCCTGTGCCTTTCGGTTCCTGAAAGTGACTACATAATTCCGTTGCCAAAGTCTGATTATTATCTTTTAAGGCGGTTAATAAAGTTTTCATAAATGCCTTAATACATTTATGCGCATTCCTGCAATGAACGTTGTTAGTCATTGCAACACTGTAGGGATCTAGAAATACCTTTGTATCTTTTTCCAACTGCAAGTTAAGAAAGTCTAGAGACTCGGGCGGTGGTACCTTAAAAAAATCAAGAAATGTAGTCAAAGTTTAAACTCCAATGTTGCTGAAACATGATAAAAAGTTCGCTGCACCGAACTAAGATCATTATTTATACTAAATTTTACATAGTCAAGCTTTTTTTTACGCTACTCCGAACTTTTTTCTTGTAAAATATACTCAGTATCAATCAAGAGACATATGAGATGGCAAATACACTTGGTGATAAAATTAGACTTCTTAGAAAAGAAAAAAAACTTACTTTAGAAGCCTTAGCTAATAATGCTGGATTAAGTAAGAGTTACTTATGGGAACTAGAAAATAGAGAATCTCAGAAACCCTCAGCAGAAAAATTATTATCAATAGCTCAAGCTCTAAAAGTTGACGTTGAATTTTTTTTAGAAATGGATTCAAGAACTCCAGAGGAAAAACATATTGATAATGCTTTTTTTCGTGAATATAAAAATTTAAATTCTCAAGAAAAAGAACAAATAAGGAATATAATGGCAGTAATTAAATCATCTTCAGGTAATAAGAATGGATGACAAATTAAGTCCACCAAAAGCTGCTAATAGATTATTAAAGATTATAGATGTTTTTTTTCAGGCGCAAAGTTTAGATAAATTTCCGATTAATGTTGATATGCTTGCATATGAAGCTGCTAATATTTTTAAGTGGAATGATCCTATTACTGAAATTAAAGAAGTCCCAATAAAAAGATTTGATGGCGCCTTATTTAAAAAAAATATCCATCAATGGACTATTTTATATAATCCAACAGTTGAATCATCAGGAAGAATTTTATTTACAAAAGCTCATGAGTTAGGTCATTACATACTTCACAGAACAATACAGGATGAGTTCTTATGTGGTGCCGAAGACTTGCAAACTTATGATATTGCTTCTATTGAAACAGAAGCTAATAAATTTTCATCTTATTTGCTTATGCCAATAGATGATTTTAGAAGACAAATCGATCAAACACAGTTAATCCAATCCTTATCTTTATGTGCATTAAGATATGGGGTTTCTTTAACAGCTGCAATATTAAAGTGGTTAGAATTTACAGAAGAAAGCGTAATTCTAATTAATTCTAGAGATGGTTTTATGAATTGGGCTGTTTCGAGCCGGTCAGCAAAAAATAACGGAGCTTTTTTTAAAACAAAAAAGAATATTATTGAGATACCTGAGCAATCATTAGCTAGTAATAATTTAGTTTTAGAAGAAAAAAATGGTGAAAAGGTACAAGCTAATATTTGGTTTCCATATGCTCATAAAGATGCTTCGGTTATAGAGTATAAAATTACATCAGAAAGATTTGACCATATATTAACTTTAATTTTATTGCCTAGAAATTTAAAGGTATGGAAGCCCAAAGATTTAAATTAAGTTTGATAAGTAGATTTAAAAAATATAATTGTATTATTACTGATAGATGAATAATTAAATTCATTTTATCCAAGGCCCCCGTGCCACAACAGAACTTTAATTTTTTGCGCTGATTTAAAGTCATCCACCATTGCGACACAGAGATAAGGGAGCTAAGCCAAATGCTTAGCCCATGTCGTTTTTATCGCACCGCCGCATCACACTAAAAAAAGTAGGGGCAAAGTCCTGTGGGAGAGCAGGACTTTGCAAACTGACATGTTCTAGGCGTTGCATAAGCTGAGGCGAATACACTTGTTCAAGCCGTTGGTATATACAGTCGCAACTAGCTTGGGTGTGTCCACCCGACAGGCAAATTTTTTCAAATTCCTGCTGCGTGCGGAGGTCACAACCCGAAACGCTGTAATCGCCGACAACGAGGCCTAAAACTAAAATAGTTTTATAAAATTTCATATTATTCTCGTGATGATTTGGGGATATCTCAATGAGAAAAAATAAACCGCTATATTTTAAGTTTTAAAATCATTTTTAAAGGCAATAGTTAACCCGCATATAAAAGCAATAAAATAAAATGACTTAAATTTTAAAATAAAAATAATTTATAAATTTGAAAATTTAGATAATAGAAAACCCAAATTTTAAATAAATAAAAAGTTTATAAGGGAGAGGGGATAAGTATATATAGTGGCATGGTCAACTCCTTAAAATGTATGGAGCTCTACCACCAAAAATCACCGTCAATTGATTATGGTGGTAGAACGAAAGGGGGTTAGCAGACTGGGATCCAAGGAACCAGCACGCGCGAGCGCGTCCCCCTCCCGTCCTACCGCAAAGAAAAGGGACGCAAGGGTCTAACGACTTATAGTGGAACTATAACCCGCCATGGATCTACGGTCTGCTAAAACCGACTGGCAATGTAGGCCAGCGGGACCATAATAATCATAAGTTTTTAACAGGTCAATTCAATTTAAATAAAATATTATAAAAATTTTAAATATAAATTTATATTTTAATTAAACTCAAAAGTTAATATCTTTAAAGCTATAAATTAATAAAAATAATAAAGCTAAACTAAACGTTTAGCCTGTGCTTAAAATGTATAGCGATAATTAATAAATACACGGTGCTGGTCCCAATCTTTCCGAGACATGCCATTTATTTTTTCACCTAGGTTTGCATTTTCAAACTTTGACTCATAATGCAAAAATGAATAACGCACATCTAAGTTTTTCACCCACGGCAAGGCATAACTCACTGTAAAGTCAAAGTAACGCTCTTTACCTTCAATATCACTGCTGATGTTACTTTGGTGAGCGCCAAAGCCATAAATATACTTCGCCTCGGTTTTTAAGCCTTTCACATAGTCTTTCCAGTTATATTTCAAGCGAAGGGCAACGGCGGTTTCATCGTTGTTGGTAAAGTCGGGGCCAATGGTCGCAGAGGTCGGAAACGGGTTGGTGCCATGGTCTTGCGTTAAAACCGAGTTGCGGGCGGAGTGCGCGGCAAAGTTATCTTCAATCCAAAAACCATCAAACTTTGAAACGGCAATGCCGCCTTCGAGGTTATTTTTGGCTACATTTACATCTACAAAGTAACCATTGCCACGGTTGTTAATGTCTTGGCCTTTGACACAGTCCAGCTCGGTTTCGGCACCGCATTTAAACAGCTTGCCATCGTCACGTGAGAAAAAAGCACCTGTGTTAAATGTCCATATAAGGCCATGCAAAGGCAATTTATATTGAGCAATCGCCCCGTACTTTTTTAAATAATCTTTGCTGTTTAAATATTCGGCATTCACGCTCCAGTTTTTGTACTGATACTTAGCTCCAAGTAAACCGACATAATCAATACGCTCGTCATTTTCAGTCACCAGTTTTTCAAATGAGTCCATGCTGCGCGGTTTCCAGCGGTCATAGTAAGCCATGTAAGTTTGTAGCTGATCATTCAATTGAAACTGACCACTTGCCCCTGAAAAAGTATCGGGCACTGCGCGGTTATTGGTGCTTTTAAGCAACAGTGAGTCGTGCAACTGGCGGCCTAACTTAATTTCGCCTTTGTCGCCGAGTTTTGCTTTGAAGTAGAGCTGACCTAAAGTGGCAAAGTTTTGATCGAGCTTGCCGTTATTTTCGACCTCTAAAAGCTGAGCGCTCGGTTTGCCAGAGTCAAACAACTTGGTGACTGCATAGAGTGAACCATCAACCCCAAGCCAGTCCCACATGTAAGGTGACTGATAATTTAACTCAAGCCCTAAGGCACTTTGTTCATATTCACTAGATGAAGGTGAAGGGTTAGCAAGCGTGGGGTGGGCAGTGCCTTCATCGTTCCAGTAACGGGTGTTAAGTTTTAATTCTAACTTGCCAAATTCTTGAGGAAGCTCTGCATATACATTGCTCACACTGCCTAAACCAATACAGCCCCATAGCAAATATTTATTCATTTTAAATTCCTTTTTTAAGCATGAATAAGCCCTTTGCCTAACGCTGTGGTTAGGCAAGCTTTTATGAAATGGATGAATTAAGGAGAGAGTTTTTCGAGTACTTGGCCTTTGGTTTCAATGGCAAACAAGAAGGTCACTAGGCCACCAACGAGCGCCACAACCGCAAGCACACTAAACACATATTGAATGCCGTAACCACCAACCACGAGGCCGACCATAACAGGTCCAATTGCAGAGCCGGCACGTAACCAAGCGGTACTAAAACCAATGCCCATCGCACGTAGGCGAGTTGGGTAAAGTTCAGCAGCGTAAAGGTATAAAGAGAATGAAATAGTTTGCAAAATGGCATAGCTCAGCGTTGCTAAAATTACAACTTGCATCGCCGATTTTGCACCTAAAACCGAGAGGCTCATGAGTGGAATGATTGCCAAGAAAAACGCTGCACTGTACCAAGGACGGCGGCCGACTTTATCAATCATTAACGCACAGATAATAGAGGCAATCACACCCACGCCCGAAGTAATCCAGCCATAACCTAAACTGGTTTGAAGCGACAGGCCAAAGTGTTGTTTGTAAAGAGATGGCAGCCAAGTCACCATGGCATTGTTCACCATATACACGCAAAACCACATGCCCCACAGGGTAAAGGTACGTTTACGGTAAATGCCACGGAACAGCTCGCGCCAGTCGGTTTTTGCCATGCCTTGCGGGTTAATTTCTTTAACCACAGGTTCAGCCAAAGTTTTACCGCTTTTAATCGCCCCATCTTCAAAGCTTTTAACGACTTGATCTGCTTCTTTAAAACGGCCTTTTGAAGCAAGCCAACGTGGTGACTCAGGCAAGAAAAACCGTAAAGGAATGACCAGTAAAGATGGAATTAAGCCCACAATAAACATGACTTTCCAGCCGTAAATTGGCATCAGGAAAAATGCCGCCATGCCAGCAAACATAAGACCAAGTGGGAATAAAACTTCATAGAGCAAGAAAAACTTACCGCGCTTTTCTGCACCAATAAACTCGTTAATATAGGCACTCGCAACAGGCACTTCACCACCTGTTCCAACACCTTGTAAGAAACGGAAAATTAACAGCGACATTCCGCTCCACGCAAACAGACAAGAAATGTCCATTGCCACAAACAGTAAAATGGTAAAAGACAGCACTTTTAAACGACCGACTTTTTCGGCAAGAGAACCAAAGAAGATTGCACCGACCAGTTGCCCAACATAGCCCGCGGCAATGATCGCACCGACGTAGGCAGGCGTCAGGTGCCATTCGGTAATGAGTTGTGGTAAAGCAAAGGCAATCGCAAGAACAGTATAAGCGTCAAAAAAGGTCGCGATACCGATGGTAATTCGCATAAATTGCAATCGTCCGGTGACGGGTAGCCGTTCGAGCCTTGCAATAATTTCCGCATTTTTTTGATGATGACTAATTTGTTCTACATCCGCTAGATTTGTCATCTTATATCTCCTTATCACTACATTCCTCGTAGTTTTGTTGTTCTATTTCGCACTACCTGTTCACCACAGTTTGCATGCTTTTTATTATTGTTTTTAAGAGACATGCCCGATGTTTGGCCTCAGGCAGCGTACAGGAAAAAAAGGCTAGCGTATATGCTAGCCCGAATGGAATTTAAGCAACGGCTTGGGTTAAATCGACCTTGCCAATTCCGGCTTGACGCATTGCATCATGAATTTCTTGCTCAGCACCATCTGCCAGTGGAAGCAGAGGTGAACGCACAGTGGCATGGTCCAAAATTCCGCGAGCAACCAGTGCATGTTTCAGCGCGACCGTACCTTCCATGTGTGAACCACGGTGATAGACATTGCGAGTTACTGGTAATAATTGGTCGTGAATAGCACGAGCTTTAGCATAATCTTTGGCTTTACCTGCTTTAATCATTTCAATTAACAATTCAGGGGCAATGTTGCCATAGCCAACCAAAGCGCCGTCTACATCAAACATGGTGTGAAGCAAATATTCATCGTGGCAGGTCAATACCTGTAAGTCTGGGCGTTCACGGCGAATAATTGGAATTTCGACATCCCAGCGGCGCATGTTACGCACACCATTTTTCATGGCAAATACACCTGGCTGTGCAGAAATATCGAGTAGGGTTTCTAGGTCGTAAGTGGCCTTCGTTGCATCTGGATATTGGAATAAAATAGATGGCAAACCACTTTCTTCATAAATCGCTTTATAGCGGTCTTGTGGTGCGCCTTTTTGATAGCCAAAACGCAACCAGCCATGTGAAGGGTAAATCAAACCTGCCGAAGCACCTGCGCTGACTGCACGTTTTGCTTCTTCTGCTGCAACCGAAGTACCTTCGAGTGTAATCCCTGCAATTACCGGAATTTTGTCATCTACCGATTTAACAAAGCTTTCGATGACCTGCATTTGTTCTTTTTGCGACAAGAATGTTCCTTCACCTGCATGCCCAAGAACAACCAAGCCTTTCACACCATCAATACTGCCTAACCATGAACCTAAACGTTGAATTGCATCATGGTCTACTTGTCCGTCACGGGTAAAAGGAGTCACAGGTGCTGGGGTTAATCCACGTAAATCTAAACTCATAATCGTACTTCCTATACAGTGTAATTAAATATTCTCTGGTTCTTAATCTGACTTAAATCGTGTTGTAGAGAACATGATTGGAGTATAGAAATAGGTGAGCTATGTAGGAATTACCAATTCTTGAATTTCAGTTATACTGAAAATGTATGGCTCAAAATGCTGCCTATTTACGATTTAGGAAGAATCGATGAATTATGAATTATGGAAAATATTTTTAGACGCGGTGGAGCTGGGTAGCTTAAGCAAAGTCGCCATGCTGCATAACACCAACCAACCGCAAATCAGTCGGCAAATGAACGAGCTTGAAGCGCAGTGTGGCGGACGTTTGTTTAACCGAACTGGCCGTGGTGTAGAACTCACCGATTTAGGCCAGCATTTACTTCCTAAAATTCGTTCATGGCTGAACGTGACCGATCAACTCAATAATGAAATTCTGCACTCGACCGATACCCCAATTGGTACGGTGCGTATTGCCAGTTTGCCGTCTACTGCACATCCGTTGTTATCGACCCTGTATAAAGTGCTTCAAGAGAAATATCCCCTAATTAAGCTGTCGGTGCGTGAAGGGCAAGGGGTACATTTAGAAAAATGGCTTGAAGATGGCAGCGTCGATTTAGCTATTCTCTATCGGTTTAATCCGACGCCTAAACAGGGCGATGTTTACCTTACCGAAGCCGATACTTATTTGGTCGGCTGTGAAGGAGACGCGCTCACTCAGGCCAATGAAGTCGACTTTAAAGCAGTAAGTGAGTTACCGCTGGTCACCTTTTGCAGGCCAAGTAATTGGCGTAATTTTTTAGACCACATGGCTTATGAAAATGGGGTAGAACTAAATATTGTGTTTGAAGCTGACTCGATTAGCTTACAAACCCATTTGGTTTCCGAATCTCGCATGTATACCATGCTGGGGCCGCAAGCTTTAAAAAAAGCCAGCCAATACACCTCAATTCAAGCCGCAAAAATTATTAACCCTGCCCTAAAGCGTTATATTTCTTTGTCTATTTCTAAACATGGCTATTTAACGCCTGCGTGTAAGGCAGTGATGGAAGAAATTAGAAATTTGGCCGATTTGCTTTAAAAAACTTATAACTTTATGACTGGCACTGTTGCATCGTTCGAAGCATGGTTTTTACAAAATCACGCGGCACTTCTGGGCTTTGTAGACTTAACTTTCCAAGCTTATGCATGAGTTTTGGAGAATATTGGCGCTCTAAACGGTGATAAATACACAGACAGGTCGCGCGACTATGTCCAGCGGCTACGCATTTTGAGTAAAAGTCACGGTGTGCATTACTTTTATAGCCGGCAGAGGCAATCGATACAAATAACAATCCACCCAAAAAAACTGAAAAATTATAAAGAGACATATTCCTTCTCGTCGTTGTTGTTTTCTTTATCAATCACTCAGCACAACAGCCGTTTGTGCAAAATATTGGCGAAACTTGCGGCTTCATCATAGTTAGAACGGTTTTAGAGGTCAAATTGATTTGCGGATGAGAAGCGTTTAATGTTTTAAAAATAAACAAATTTTATTGTTGCTGTTTTGAAGACAGTGTTGCGACATTAAACACTCTATGTTTTTACATACTTTTTTGTTTTGATAAATGCTTTAGCTTTGAATTGTTTTTAAATACTTAAAACATCTTCGTACTGAATTTAATGACTTTAAAAGAATAGGATGCTGCTTATGCCAGAGACTTCAATTCAACAAGAAACACAAAGTACGTGGGTAATATGTCGAGATCCTGTTTTATTGACTATGGTGGGCGGGGCAATTGATACCATTGGCTTTATCGCGTTATTTGGTTTTTTTACTGCTCATGTGACGGGCAACTTGGTATTGGCCGGGGCTGCGTTGGTGAAGGGTGGTGCCGGTTTATGGATTAAACTTGCGGCTATTCCATTGTTTATTGTGACGGTGGTTATTACCAAACTTTTAATTGACCGTAGTCAGACCAAACACAAAACGCTGTCTTATTTATTTTTATTTGAAGCTATTTTTCTCTTTGCTTTTATGGCTGCTGGGCTTTACTTTGAGCCATTTAAAAATGCCGATTCGATTACGGTTGCAATCACAGGTGGCCTCGGTTTAATTGCTTTAGCGATTCGTAATACATCAAGCAAAACCCTTATTAAAAATATTAGCCCAAGCACCATGATGACAGGCAACACCACCCAGCTTGGGATTGATATTGCCAACTTGCTTAAAAATAATAATGCTGCCAATCGGGCAAGTTTGCTTAAAAGTGCCAGTATTGTAATTGGCTTTGTTATAGGTGCTTTGATGGGGGCGGTACTCTATGTCTATTTTGACTTTTGGAGCGTAGCGCCGTTTATTTTACCCATACTCTATTTTTCTTATTTGGCTTCCCAGCAGAAGTTTAAACAAGCTTAATAAAATAGACGTTCAAATTTTATTTTCCAAATAAAGTCCAATCGAGGCTGAGCCGAAATTGTTCAGGCACAGCTTTACAGGCATAATGATGGGTGGGGAAATACATTCGATAAAGGAATGCACAATGACAAAATCCGGCCATTATTTAGTGCTTACAATAATGGGACTGCTGAGCGGTTGTCAGGTCATTCATTTAAAAGAAAGTAACTTAAGCAGTGCTTTAAAAAGTAAAAATGAAAGCATTTTGACTAACAATACTCTAAGTCATCAGACCCAAAACTTGCTGTATTTGGTCAAAGAAAGTGAAACGTCTTGTCTGCAAAATTTTAATTTCTGTTTAAATAAAATTCAGGGATTGTCAGAAAATAGCAGCCGAGAGGAACGCTATGCGGCGCTGAGTGAAATTTATTTGGCAAAAGCTTTAGATGTTGGGCGTAGTAGCCAGTGTAATGTCACTCTTAAAAGTAACAGTTGTGTTGAGCAAGAGCTGGCGTTGTTTGATAAAAGCTTGCGCTATAGTTATGTCTATTTATTTGACTCTGAAGAGTCGCCTTTTGATCGGGTATTTGACCATCGCCAAAATCAGGTACGGATTTTTTATAACGTCGCCTTGTCGAAGCTCATGACCACGTATTTTAATCATTTAAATACGCTTCATTTCCCACCTTTACTGAAAGCAGATGGTCATGAGTATCACGTTAACTTTGATCATGCTGTAGATGTACAGCATATTGAAGTCGATACCTTTCGTTCTAGCTATAACATGAACTTTTCAGGGTTTAATACCGTCAACCGTAAGGATGGTTTAGGTGCGGAGTTTATTGTGGGACGTAAGGAGCATGATGTAAATCATGGTTTTATTTTAGATCCCGACGCTTTTTATGCTCACCAGAGTAATCCCAACATTCATTTACCACGTTTCTTTCCGGTCACGGCTATTGCCTACCCAAAACAAAAGGCCACAGCCGATCAGGTCATTGATGGGGCAGAGTTAGAAATTGCCATGTTTGACCCATACCGACAGGACCGCGTAAAAGTTGAAGGTGTGGACTATCCACTCACTGCTAACTATTCAGCGCCTTATGGGCTATGGTTATCGAAATATAATTTAGGTGCAGCAGGCTATTGGTCTTTAATTAATAAAGAAGCCAATTTGATTATGCCGCATTTATATATGCTGGAACCCTTTAACCCCAATAAGAAAATTATTGTGTTTATTCATGGCTTGGCAAGCAGCCCAGAGGCATGGGTGAGCCTAACCAATGACATTATGGGTGATGCCGAATTAAGACAAAACTACCAAGTTTGGCAGGTGTTTTATTCAACCAATATGCCAATTTTTGAAAGTCGTTTTCAGATTTATTCTTTGCTGAATCAGGCTTTTCAAAACGTTGCCAAAGACAGCTACGCTACACATGATGCCGTATTGGTTGGGCATAGTATGGGCGGCGTGATTAGTCGCTTGCTAGTAAGCGATGCAGATGTTTCAGAGCAAGCCATGCAAAAAATGAATGAAGCACAGCTAAAGCGTTTAAAAGAAAATCCAGTTATTCGTGAGCGTTTTCAGTTCAAAGATTTGCCCTATTTTAATCGAGTTGTTTTTGTTTCGGCACCGCATCATGGTACTGACTATGCTGACCGATGGTTTACCCAAATTGCTCGCCGTATTATTCGCTTACCTGCCGACTTTTTTATTGCCGTTGAAATGAGAGATGAGAAAAATACCAAACTCAGAAAAGGCTTAATTGAAAATGGAGCGAGTAATTTAAGTCGTTCTTCTAACTTTATGCAGTTGACCCAAGCCATTCAACCCTCGTCCAACGTGGTCTATCACTCAATTATGGGCAACATAAATGGTACGACAGATAAGTCAAAAATGAGCGATGGGATTGTGCCGTATCAAAGTTCACATTTGGGTGGGGAGCAGTCGGAGCTGATTATTAAAGGTGGGCATTCGATTCAAACTAGCCCTGAGGCAATTTTAGAATTACGCCGTATTTTACGATTGCATTTAAAGCAGTCACAGCCTTCAAAATAGAAATTTTTGTTTTTAGAAAACCACTGCTGAACTAGGTCAACAGTGGTTGAAATAATTAATTTAACTGATTTTGTTTGAGCGATTTTTTATGCTCAAAGTAGCTGATTGAAAAAATAACCAAGCCGACCAAATACAACACGCCAGACAACAGAAGTAAGTCTAAACCTGCTGCATAGAGTAACCAAAGCGCATAGATTGAAGCGACGCTGGCAATCGCAATATGCGGCGTGCGTTTGTGGCGAATAGATTCTTTAAGATAAAACGCCGATACCAGAAAATAAGGCAGCAAAATCATCACCGATGAAATCAGTAAAAGCTGAGTGTAATTTTTATTGAAAAAATACACGGCAATCAGAGAACCTTGCACCACAATAGTAGTTAGCCATAGTGATGAAATCGGCACATTATTTTGGTTATTCTTTAAAAATAGTTTCGGGAAAGCACCATTTTTTGCAGCTAAATATGGAATTTCAGTGGCAAATAACGTCCAGCTTAAATAAGACGATGAAACTGAAATAATCAAGCCGATAGTAATAATGATGGTACCCGGTAGACCGATGAGTTGCTGCAAAATAGTCGCCATTGATGGGTTGTGCATGCCTGCAAGCGCTTCACGGCTCACCACCCCATAAGCCAACACTGTCACCATCACGTAAAAACTTAATGCCAGTAAAACACCTAAAATGGTCGCTTTGCCAATGTCATGACGGTTTTTTGCACGTGATGATAAAACCACTGCACCTTCAATACCGGTAAATACCCAAAGGGTAATGAGCATCAGGTCTTTTACTTGCTGCCAAAGGGGAACTTTTAAAGAGAAATCATTTAAGTTGAGTTTGAATAAATCAAACTTAAAGGCAATAAAGGTAAAGAAGATGAACACCACCATTGGAATAATTTTGGCAATGGTTGCCAGTAAATTCACAATGGCAGCTTCTTTAATGCCTCGGCTTACTAACCAGTGCACCAGCCATACAAAAATGCTTGAACCAATCAGTGAGTAAAGTGTATTACCTTCACCAAAAATAACGTGGTCTTTGCTGTCGGTAAACATGCCGACGCCTGAAAAGGCAATCACCACATAACCAACAATACCAATGGTAGTACACAACCAATAGCCCCACGCCGAGCAAAACCCGATGAGGTCTCCAAAGCCTTCGCGTGCATAGTTATAAATACCGCCATCTAGATCTGGTCGTTGACGGGTTAAATGCAACAATGAAAGAGCCAAGAAAATAATGCCGACTCCGGTAATGAGCCATGCAACAAGAAGGGCAGAGCCGTTGGCAACTTGAGCCATATTTTGGGGAAGGCTAAATACGCCTGACCCCACCATAGAACTAAATACCAGCGCTGTAAGAGACAATAATCCGATTTTGGCAGCAGACATGGTATTTATTCTTTAAAAAATTGAGAAAGTTCAGCAATGTGTTCTGGTCCAATACCACAGCAACCGCCCACTAAACTTGCACCTGCTTGCTGCCATTGTTTGGCAAAAGCAAGATAAGCTCGAGCATCTAAGTCTTTACGAATTTCATCAAGGCCATCGTTAGCAGTAGCGCTTTCATCTTGCGGTGGGAAAGCGTTGGCATAAGCACCAATTTGCACAGACTCAGGAATGAGTCCTTTAATTTCATTAATTGCTTGCAAGATTACTTCAGGTTGGCAGCAGTTAAACAACACTGCTTTGGCGTTTGATTGTTTGATGAAATCAGCCACTTGTTGCATGTTTTCGCCAGAACGAAGTAAAGCTTGTTCTTGTTTAATCTCATCTTGCAGCGTAAATGACACCCAATAGTCTTTACCATCTTGTGGCAATAACGCATGGACTGTTTCAACTTCTTTTAAGCATGATTGGGTTTCAGCGAGCCAGAAATCTACCTCTGGTGCCAATGTGTTAATAATTGGCTCAGCAAGGTTTTTAGCCTGTTCTGGCTGGAACAAGTCGGCGCGGTAAGAACCAAATAGTGGCGGTAAGCAGCCTGCGATTTTGACATTTTTGCCGCTTTCTTTAACTGCATTTTTTGCTTGTTCAATCGCAACTTTAATTAAACGCACACCGTCAGTTTCAAAACGTTCCTGACCAATATGAAATGGCACAACCGCATAGTTATTGGTTGTAATGACTTCTGCACCAGCGTTGATAAAGTCGAGGTGGACTTCTTTTACTGTTTCAGGTGCTTCAATGAGTGCAAGCGCAGACCACTCTGGTTGACGAAACGGAGCGCCACGGCGAGCCAATTCACGGCCTAAACCGCCATCTAAAATTTTCATAAATTACAACGTAAAGGGAGAAAAATAATTCAGCTAATCTAGCGTGTAGATGAATGCTATTCAATCGCTAATATGCTCGATATATTTCTAAATAAATTAGATTGTTATGAATATTTTTTCTTAAAAGGAATTCTGTAAATGCTGTTCAGTTTTACTGATGAACTTCATGTGAAAAAGAAAATACATTTTCATGAAGTATACAGACTAAAAATACTCTTATAGCGCGCCGTATTGCTGCCAGCTTTCACCAGTATGCTGTGTTTGATAATACGCTTTAAGTTGTTGAAGCTGCGTAAAATGTACGCCTGACCAAATCAATAAACTAATTAATATGAGTACTTTAGATAAACTACGAACTTTACTTACTTGAGTAAAAGCCAACACAACAAAAAATAAGGCAGGTAAAAATATAAAGAACTGGATAGGGGAGAAAAATAGATGAGCCGTGCTGAAATATAACGCGACTGCGCTCATGAGCACATTTAAAACAGCACATAGTCTTTGATATTTACCGAGCTTAAATGCATAAGCTGTTATGACAAATAACACGGCTGAGCTGACATAAATGGCTGTACCACCAATCATCCACATATAAAATCCGCTTAACAAAAGATAAGCCAGTAGCAAAACAAGCACGAGCTTAAAACAAAACGGTAAGAGGCGAGGTGATGATTTTAAAGGCGTCATGGCAAGTCTAAATATTTCAACAGAAGTCTTAAAAAACAAAAGGACGAATCGAAATTCATCCTTTTGATATTTTACTTATACATCATCAAACTTAGTTTGCTTTTGCAACAGGGGCAGCAGCAGTTTCATCGTTTGCAGCTTTGAACGGAGATGTATAGTTCAAGCCAAGTGTAGAGCTTGTGTACTGACGAACTTTGTCGAGTAACACAGGGTCTTTGCTTAAGTCTTGTTTATAAGAAACCACAATTTCATGAAGCTTCTGGTTCCACTTACCTTCAGTTTGCTGAGGGAAAGCTTTTTCAAGCAAGTTAAGCATGATGTATGGAGAAGTCGAAGCACCCGGAGACGCACCTAACAATGCAGTTACAGCACCATCTTTAGACGCAAAGATTTCTGTGCCGAATTGAAGTGTTGCAGGTTTACCCGGTTCTTTTTTGATGATCTGAACACGTTGACCACCTTGGCTTAAACGCCAGTCTTCAGCTTTCGCATCTGGGTAGTATTTACGAAGTTCATTGAGACGGTCTTCATCTGACATCATCACTTGGCTCACCAAGTATTTAACAAGATCAAGGTTTTCCAAGCCAACAGTGGTCATTGGTAAAACATTGCTTTTGTTGGTTGATGCAAGTAAGTCAAGTTGAGAACCGTTTTTCAGGAACTTGTTTGAATACGTTGCAAATGGTCCAAACAATACATATTTTTTACCGTCGATATAACGTGTATCAATATGTGGTACAGACATTGGAGGCGCACCAAGTTCCGCACGACCATAAACTTTCGCTGTGTGCTGAGCAGTAATTGCTGGGTTGTCAGTAATTAAGAACTCACCACCTACAGGGAAGCCAGCATATTGCTTCGCTTCTGGTAAACCAGTAAGTTGCAATAATTTAACCGCTGCACCGCCTGCACCGATAAATACAAAACGTGTTTTAACGTGATCTGTTTTACCAGTTTTCAAATCTTTGAAAGACACAGTCCAAGTTTTGTCATCATTTTGGCTGATGCCAGTCACTTCAGTTGAAGTCTGTAATTTGAAATTTGGGTTTTGGTTTAAGTGTTTCACTAACTGATTCGTGATTGAACCGTAGTTTACGTCTGAACCAACTTCCATACGAGTCGCTGCAACTTTTTGAGTTGGATCACGATCGTTCATCACTAAAGGTGCCCATTGCTTAATTACAGCTGGGTCTTCAGTAAATTTCATACCTTTGAACAACGGGCTTTGAATCATGGCAGCATAACGTTTTTCTAAGAACTGAACGTTATCGCCCCAAACGAAAGCAATGTGTGGAACAGGGTTAATGAATGATTTTGGTTCAGCTAAAACACCTTGTTTTACCTGATATGACCAGAACTGTTTAGCGACTTCAAACTGAGAAGCAACTTTTTCAGCTTTGGCAATTTCCATCTTACCGTTTTTCTCTTCGGTATAGTTCATTTCCATAAAGCCAGAGTGGCCTGTTCCGGCATTGTTAAAGCCGTTTGAACTTTCTTGAGCAACTTGGTCAAGACGTTCATACATACGAATTTGCCAATTCGGTTCAAGCTCAGTGAAATAAGTACCGAGAGTGGCACTCATGATGCCGCCGCCAACAAGAACGGCATCAACAACTGGCTCATCTTTTGCAGTTTGTACCTGTTTTGACGCAATTGGTCTAAACAAGAAAACAATACCTGCAATTAAAATAAGAATGATTAATACCAGAAGGTATTTCAAAAACTTTTTCATGCAAGGGGAACCTTAAAATAAGTTATTTGAGTCACTTAAGGTGTGAGGAAACCTAGACAGCGTATCCAGACAAAACGGATATAAATGCGAAAATAAAATTCTCCAAAACAGAGAACTTTGAAAAAAGAAAAATTACTTGGGATTATCGCAAACACTCTATATTTTAGACTAATTTTGCATTGACAAGACAATTTTTATAATAAATGGGTTCTATTAAAATCATAAATATGATTTATATTTGATCAAATTAGGCTTTTATAAGATTGTTTTTAGATTTTATTTTAATTTAAATAATTGAAATTTAATAAATAAAATAATATTGATTAAACTTGAATCACTTAATAGTAATTTGCCTATAAAAATAAATTAATTTTTATTTCATACCCGATTTATGTAAATGTTCACCTTATAGTCGCTTATTTTTTGTCATACATAGTTCTTATTAATGCTTCTGCGTTACGTATTAAATTTAGGGCATATTCCTATATAAGAAATATGCCCTAAATGGTTTTATGAAGCTACATAAAAAGGTGCAGTTGAACGTGGTAATGCTTCACGTCCACGAATTTGGTCTGCAATTTTCTCAGCTATCATAATGGTAGTTGCATTTAAGTTACCGGTAATAATGAGCGGCATGATTGAGGCATCAACCACACGCAAACCATTCATACCGTGTACGCGGCCTTGACCATCTACAACAGCCATTTCGTCTTCGCCCATCTTACAGCTACAAGACGGGTGGTAAGCTGTTTCTGCATGGTTGCGAACAAAGTCATCAAGCTCTGCATCTGTCTGCAAATGTTTGCCCGGACTAATTTCATCACCACGATATGGATCAAGCGCAGGTTGCTGTATGATTTCACGCGTAATACGGATTGCATCACGGAACTCGCGCCAGTCTTGTTCAGTCGACATGTAGTTAAATAATATACTTGGGTGCGCAAACGGGTCTTTCGATTTAAGTTTGATACGACCGCGTGAAGGGGAACGCATTGAACCCACGTGTGCTTGGAAGCCATGTTCTTTTACGGCATTACTACCGTTGTAGTTAATAGCTACTGGTAAGAAATGGTATTGAATGTTTGGCCACTTAAACTCATCCGAGCTACGGATAAATCCACCCGCTTCAAACTGGTTGCTTGCACCAATACCTGTACCATTGAATAACCACTCGGCACCAATGGCAGGTTGGTTATACCATTTTAAAGCAGGGTATAAAGAAACGGGCTGCTTACATTTATACTGTAAGTACATTTCCAAGTGATCTTGCAAGTTTTCACCCACGCCCGGCAAATCATGAACCACATCAATGTCCATTGATTTTAAGAAGGTACTTTGACCTACACCTGAGCGCTGTAAAATTTGCGGTGATGCAATTGCGCCTGCACAAAGTAATACTTCGCGTTTAACCAAGGCGCGTTGCAAGTTGTTTTGGTCGGCACCAATAATATATTCAACACCAATCGCTTGCTTTTGATTAAACAAGATTTTGTTGGTCGTTGCATGAGTTAAAATAGTCAGGTTTGGGCGACCTTTTGCCATATCCAAATAACCACGTGCGGTACTTGAACGACGGCCTTTAGGGGTAACCGTACGGTCCATTGGACCAAAACCTTCTTGTTGGTAACCGTTTAAGTCGTCAGTACGTGGGTAACCTGCCTGTACACCTGCTTCAACCATGGCATGGAATAGCACGTTGTTGCCATTTTTTGGTGTAGCCACTGATACAGGGCCGCTATCACCATGATAGTCGTTGCCACCAATGTCACGAGTTTCGGCTTTTTTGTAGTAAGGTAAACAATCGGCATAAGTCCAGTTTTCAAGGCCTTTATGGGTTGCCCATTGTTCTAAATCCATGGCGTTACCGCGGATATAGCACATACCATTAATTAAAGATGAGCCACCTAAGCCTTTACCACGACCACATTCCATACGGCGGTTGTTCATGTGTGGCTCTGGGTCAGTTAAATAAGCCCAGTTATAGCGACGACCTTGAAGAGGGTAGGCCAAAGCTGCCGGCATTTGTGTACGGAAATCCAAGCGATAATCTGGTCCACCTGCTTCTAGCAGTAAAACGGTGATATCTTTGTCTTCAGTAAGACGCGCAGCGAGTACATTTCCGGCAGATCCTGCGCCAATAATAATGTAATCATATTCTTTAATATTCATAACTATCCTTTTTTTACTAACAGTTTGCCTGAGCAATCTATAAAGACTGCTCGGCATATGTGATTTAGGTTGAAGGTTTTAGTGCGATTGAGGCATTAAAAAATGCTTTGATAATCGCCAAGTTCAACTTGAATAGATTTGATACGGGTATAGTGCCCAAGCGTGGTTAAGCCATTTTCGCGGCCCACACCAGATTGCTTGTAGCCACCGACTGGCATTTCGGCAGGTGATTCGCCCCAGGTGTTAATCCAGCAAATACCAGCTTCAATTTGGTGAATAATGCGATGAGCGCGGCTAATATCTTGAGTGACTACGCCAGCAGCTAAACCAAAGGTCGTGTCGTTGGCACGTTGAATCACTTCTTCTTCGGTTTCATAGCTTAAAATGCTCATAACCGGTCCAAAAATTTCTTCTTGAACAATCGCCATTTTGTCAGTGCAGTCGCTAAATACAGTCGGTAGTACATAAGCGCCTTTGGCAAGTTCGCCTTCGGTCGCACGACCACCACCGATTAACACTTTAGCGCCTTGTTGTTTGCCTGACTCAATGAAAGACAACACTTTTTCCATATGAGGGAAGCTAGTGAGCGGGCCGAAGTTTGTGTCTTCAGCCATTGGGTCACCAATGCGAATACGTTTTACACGCTCTACAACGGCTTTTTCAAAGTCGGCTAAACGTGATTTTGGAACAAATACACGTGTACCGTTGGTACATACTTGACCTGAGCTAAAGAAGTTCGCCATAACCGCAATGTCTGCGGCACGGTTAAGGTCAGCATCTTCACAAATAATGAGTGGTGACTTACCACCAAGCTCCATAGTCACTTCTTTAAGGGTAGAGCCAGCAGCGCTTGCCATCACTTTTTTGCCAGTTTCTACGCCACCCGTGAATGAGATTTTTTCAATCACAGGATGTTCAGTGAGCCATTGACCAATTTCACGACCAGCACCTTGTACTACGTTAAATACGCCGTCTGGTAAGCCAGCTTCTGTATAGATTTCTGCAAGTTTTAATGCAGTAAGTGGGGTTGTTTCGCTTGGCTTGAAAATCATGGCATTGCCGGCAGCAAGGGCAGGGGCAGATTTCCATAAAGCGATTTGGATTGGATAGTTCCAGGCACCAATACCTGCAACCACGCCTAAAGGTTCACGGCGTGTATAAAAGAAACTTGATTCGCGAAGTGGGACTTGTTCGCCCTGAATAGCTGTTGCAAGTCCGGCGTAGTATTCGAGTACATCTGCACCAGTCACAATATCGACGGTAGATGTTTCGCTGTAGGCTTTACCAGTGTCGAGTGTTTCAAGACGGGCAAGCTCATCATTACGTTCACGGAGAATATCGACAGCACGGCGTAAAATACGTGAACGCTCCATAGCGGTCATGGCTGCCCAGATTTTTTGTCCTTGTTGGGCACTTTTTACAGCAGCTTCAATATCTTGTTCAGATGCCTGTTGAAGAGTCGCGATTGTCTCGCCGTTGGCAGGGTTAATACTATTAAATGTTTTACCACTGGTTGCTTCAACGTAGCGTCCATGGATATACAGTTGATAAACTTGTACATCACTCATTTTGTCTCTCCTGCAAAGGCTTGTTCGCAAATTGCAATTGCGTTTTTACATAATCGTAAGCAATGGAACGGGCCAGTTCGCTGTCAAATTCGTTGTGACGGCTTAAACTGCCACGTAGCCATAATCCATCAATCAATGCTGCCAGACCTCTTGCGGCAACACTGGCCTGTTGTTCATCCATTAACTTGAGAAAATAAAACTTCAAGTTGGAATACAGGCGTTGATCATTAATCTTTTGCAAACGGCTCAGGTCCGGTACATGCATACTTGCAGACCAAAAGTCTAACCAGACCCGCATTGCTTTTTCATTTACCTGACTAATGTCAAAGTTAGAGTCAATAATTGCCTTAATCTGGCTTTCCGGATGCGAATCTGCTTCTGCTCTGTACTGTTCGGTTTTCCGACGCAACACATTGAGCATTTCTTGCATACAGGTATTTATTAACCCTTGTTTGTCGCCAAAGTAATGGCTGACAATACCGGTCGACAGCTCGGCTTTTTTTGCAATTTGTGCAATGGTGGTATTGGATAACCCCACTTCATAAATTACGTCGAGTGCAGCGTTCATAATCTCTTCACGGCGCACATGCTCTGGTTTTACTCTGCGTTTTGTCATGATTGTCCACATCAGCACTTTTAGGGGTGCTTTAAATTCAGCATGTTAACTTGCAGAGCATCATAGCACTTTTTTTATCATACTTGTTATTGATTGAACGTTCAATCAATAACAAGTATGATGTGTAAAAATCAATGAATTTTTGAATCTGACTTCGGGGAAGAAGAGGTAGAATCAGAAGTTCTTACGGATAGGATGATGCGCATAAGTCCAGTACTTATCACGTTATTTTGGAAAAAATACACCGATTGCAAGGAGCAATAAGATGGTGTTGAAAAGTGATGGATATTCTTCAGACCATATTCGGTTAAATCGTTTCGTATTTTGGAGTTCGGCAGTCAGTATCGGTATTTTTGGCCTGTTATTTGTACTGTTTCCAGAAAAAAGTCAGTTTTGGCTGACCTATGTGCAAGAGCAGGTAAACCACTTTTTTGGGTGGTATTACATGTTAGTCATTGTGCTGTGTTTAGGCTTTGTGGCTTGGCTTGCCTTCTCAAAAGTGGGACAGATTCCTTTAGGAAAAGACCACGATAAACCTGAGTTTGGCTATTTGGCTTGGACCTCAATGCTGTTTTCGGCAGGTATTGGTATCGCGCTACTTTATTATGGTGTTGCTGAACCTGTTGACCATTTTCTAAGACCACCAGAAGGTGAGGCAGGTACTGTTCAGGCCGCCCGTAATGCTATGACCTATAGCTTTTTGCACTGGGGGATTCATGGTTGGGTACTTTATGCCTTGCTAGGTGTGACCTTAGGTTATTTTGCCTTTAGACAAGATTTACCACTCGCACTACGCTCGGCGCTCTATCCAATTTTTGGAGAGCGAGTGCATGGTCTAGTTGGCGATTTTGTTGATGGCTTTGGTATTTTAGCAACTGTCATTTCATTAGTGACCAACTTAGGTATTGGTGCTTTGGTGTTAGTTTCAGGTATTTGTTATTTAATTCCTGAAATACCGCATAGCTCTGCAACTTTAATTACTGCAGTCTTAATCATGATGTTTGTGGCGACAGTCACCACAGTGGTCGGGATTGAAAAAGGCTTGGCATGGTTATCACGGATTAATTTACGTTTGCTCTATGCTTTGCTTTTATTTGTATTTTTAACAGGACCGACTAACCATTTGTTAAATGGTCTTGTGCAAAATACGGGCGATTACCTTAATAATTTTATGGGTAAAAGTTTTGATATGTATTTATACAATCAAAAAGCCAGTGGCTGGTTGGGTTCATGGACTGTGTTTTATTGGGCATGGTGGATTGCTTGGGCACCTTTTGTAGGAATGTTTATTGCCCGAATTTCTAAAGGCCGAACTATTCGAGAAGTGGTTTTGGGTGTATGCCTCATTCCACTAGGTTTTACCTTGGCTTGGATCTCAATTTTTGGAAATACTGCAATTCATTTAATTCTCAATCAAAAACAGAAAGTTTTAGGTGAGATGGTTTTAAGTGACCCTGCGTTGTCATTATTTAAATTACTCGAATATCTCCCGTTTAATCCGTATATTGCCGGGATTGTTGTTGTAATTTGTTTCGTTTTATTTTTGACACCGGTTGGGTCTGGTACACTAATGATCGCCAATTTGTCCTCGAAAGGGGGCACCAGTGATAGTGATTCACCGATCTGGTTACGCATCTTTTGGTCCGTGGTCATTACCATTGTAAGTATCGGCTTATTATTAGCAGGTAGTTTTAACTCCATGCAAAGTGCAGTGGTGTTATGTGGTTTACCATTTTCTGTGATTATTTTGCTTTATATGTTTGGTCTAGCCAAAGCCCTAAAGCAAGATGATTTTGACCCGAATGTTGCGAAAAAGCAGTTAGCTATTTCAAAAGACATTTCTATTCCATCGAATTGTGACCAGAACAAAGTAACCGAGGTTTTATAATCTTGGTTCATCACATTTATTTATATTTTTTGCGTTCAAAGCAGTCTTTTCATTATGGTTAAATAGTGAAAAGACTAAATTGAATATTTTATTTTTCTTCTATTCCTTGAGGATTGTATGGCAACAGATAATCCAAGAGCAGTTGATGATTTAACATTATCTAAATCTAAAAAAGACCCGCTTAACCGTGTGGTTTTTTATATTTCAGCTCTAATCATTTTAATCTTTTCTCTCGTTACTTTTTTATTTAACGATTTCGCAAATCGAACCATTAACACCGTTCTTGCGTGGGTAACCTCAACCTTTGGTTGGTATTATTTACTGGCTGCAACGCTATATATGGTGTTTGTCATTTTCATTGCCTGTTCAAGATATGGTGAAATTAAGCTTGGCCCTAAACATTCAAAGCCTGAGTTTAGTCTACTGAGTTGGTCTGCCATGCTGTTTTCGGCAGGTATTGGTATCGATTTAATGTTCTTCTCGGTGGCTGAGCCATTATCTCATTATATGCAACCGCCTGTCGGCGTAGGCCAGACCTATGAAGCGGCACGCCAAAGTATGGTGTGGACGCTGTTTCACTATGGTTTGACCGGATGGTGTATGTATGCCTTGATTGGTATGGCCCTTGGTTATTTCAGTTATCGCTACAACTTGCCGCTTACCATTCGTTCTGCACTTTACCCAATTTTTGGGAATAGGATTAATGGGGCCATCGGCCATAGTGTAGATACTGCCGCCGTCATTGGGACAATTTTTGGTATTGCGACCACCTGCGGGATTGGCGTGGTACAGCTGAACTATGGTTTACATGTTTTATTAGGACTGCCAGAGAATATCTGGATGCAGTTTGCACTCATTGCTATTGCAGTCGGTATTAGTATTATTTCAGTGACATCTGGGGTGAATAAAGGCCTTCGGATTTTGTCTGAAATCAATATTTATGTATCGATTGGTCTTTTACTGTTTATTTTGTTCTTGGGCAATACCGAGTTTTTACTCAATGCGCTGGTACAAAATATTGGTGATTATTTAACTCGCTTCCCAACCTTAGCCTTACAAAGTTTTGCCTTTGAGCAACCTAAAGATTGGATGAGCAGTTGGACCTTGTTCTTCTGGGCATGGTGGATTGCTTGGTCGCCATTTGTAGGGTTATTTTTGGCCCGTATTTCTAGAGGCCGTACTATTCGTGAGTTTGTGTGCGGGACTTTAATTATTCCTCTGTTATTTACCTTAACCTGGTTATCCATTTTTGGTAATAGCGCATTGCACAGTGTTATTTTTGAAGGCAACCAGACTTTAGCTGCAACGGTATTATCTAATCCGGCACATGGTTTTTATGACTTGTTAGCGCAGTACCCGGGTTTTACCTTTATTGCTTCAGTCGCAACAGTGACGGGCCTTTTATTCTATGTGACTTCTGCCGATTCGGGGGCATTGGTTTTAGGTAACTTCACGACCAAGCTTACCCATATTGATAATGATGCGCCGCGTTGGTTAAGCGTGTTTTGGGCAATTGCCATTGGGTTATTAACACTCGCTATGCTGATGACCAACGGGATTACCGCTTTGCAGAATGCAACCATTATTATGGGACTGCCGTTTAGTTTCGTGATGTTCCTTGTCATGGCGGGGCTTTATAAGTCGCTCAGGCTTGAAGACTATAGGCATGCCAGTCGAAGTATGAACGCGGCACCTGTGGTGGGTAACGTCGATATTCTCAATTGGAAACAGCGTTTGACTCGGGTTATGCATCATCCGGGAACGACTGAAACCAGACGAATGCTCGATACCGTTTGCAAACCTGCCGTTCAAGCTGTTGCCGATGAACTCATTAAGCAAGGTATGAACGTAGATGTGCAACAAACACCACTTGAAGATGAAGAGGCGCTATATCACCTCGATATCACTATTCATTTGGAAGAAGAGCAAAACTTCGTTTATCAGATTTGGCCTGTCCGTTATAGCGCGCCTAACTTTAGTCAGCGTGTAAAACGAGGCAAACAGTTCTATTACCGTCTCGAAACCTATCTTTATGAAGGTTCTCAAGACAACGACCTTGTTGGTTACAGTAAAGAACAGGTTATTAATGACATTTTAGATAAATATGAAAGACATATGACGTTCTTGCATATTAATCGTATTAGCCCTGGGAACCGTCCATTATTCCCAGATCCACAAGCTTAAGGGGAATATGCATGGTTTCACCATATCTGCATTCTTTTGCTTTATTTTTCTCTTTGCTCAATCCTTTTTTAATGAGCATT
Source organism: Acinetobacter sp. AOR01_HL (assembly GCF_027855455.1). Lineage (NCBI taxonomy): Bacteria > Pseudomonadati > Pseudomonadota > Gammaproteobacteria > Moraxellales > Moraxellaceae > Acinetobacter > Acinetobacter sp. AOR01_HL. Next base: position 74,999 of record NZ_JAKTIM010000019.1, read on the forward strand.
TATATGATTGGCCTCATCCGCCATTCAGAAACCAAGGTATTTAACAAAGCTTTAATTCAGGGGAGTTTGATTGCTTATATCGTCTTTATGCTGTTTGCATGGGGCGGTGAAGCAATCTTTAGTAAATACCTGAATGTACGCTTTGAGGCTTTCCAGATTTTTGGTGGTCTTATCTTTTTGGTGATTGGTTACCGCTATGTGTTTCAGGGTGCAGATACCATTGGTGAAATGCGCGGTGCACCAGAACATTTGGCTGGCACCATCGCTATGCCTTTTATGATTGGGCCGGGTACCATTAGTGCAGCTGTGGTGACAGGTATTGAAATGTCGATTGGTGCTGCGGCACTTGTGATCGGGTTTACCATGTTTTTAACATGCAGTATTTTGATCCTGATGAAATTTTCACATGATCATTTGCGTTACAAACATGCAAAATACATCGATCGCTATTTCGATATTGTCGGGCGTTTATCTGCTTTATTAATCGGTACGATTGCTGTTGATATGATTATTAATGGCGTTACCGGACTGATCCATAAAGTATAGCGAACCTCATATAAAACGATGCTATGTCATTTAAAATGGAACAAAATGGCATAGCATCTTTTGATTATTTTTGACCGCTCAATAACTGTTTATTTAAGAAAAACTAAAAAATTATTAAAAATAATAGTTTAAAAAATATTCGTTCAAAAAAAGAATTAACAATATTAAAAAATACGATGCTATGTTGTGGATTTAAGCATGTTTTTTTTGTGAATTATCAACCATAATGTTTTCTGAGCTTGTTTGAGACAGAGTTGAGTCATGCCTACATTAGATGAAATGACAACCGTAACTGACGATCAGTCAGAATTAACCATGTCAGTTTTAATGACACCGGACATGGCAAATTTTTCAGGTAATGTTCATGGTGGAACAATTCTAAAGTTGCTAGACCAAGTGGCCTATGCTTGTGCAAGTCGTTATTCAGGCAGCTATGTCGTAACGTTGTCTGTAGACAAAGTAAATTTTAAAGAACCTATTTATGTAGGCGAACTCGTTACATTTTTAGCGAGTGTGAACCATGTGGGACGTACTTCAATGGAAGTGGGTATCCGTGTGGAAGCTCAAAATATTCAAAAGCGTACCGTTCGTCATACCAATAGCTGTTATTTCACGATGGTTGCGGTTGATGAGCATGGTAAACCACGCGAAGTGCCTAAATTAAATTTAGATACCGAGTGGAAACGTTGCCGATTTGAAGCGGCTGAACATCGTAAGGTGTTGCGCCTACAAGAGAATCATAACCCTTCTTGCAGCATGTATAAGAAAACTTCTTAAAAAAAAGATCGAACCGCAGCATGGTTCGATCTTTTTTCTTCACCGAAATTTAACGTCCTGTTTCGTTTCAGTAAAATTATCTCTGAGCTTGGAGGAGAGTGCAGAGATAATTAACGAGTTGCAGGAGCAGCTTCAGAAGCAGAACCTACAGCGTCAGAAGCAGCATTTGCAGTGTTTGCTTGCTCTTGAGTTGAAACAACAACTTTTTCTTCACCAGCAGTGTTATGTGCTTGGTCGTGCTTAGAAGCAGCGAAAGTTGAAGCAGCAGTTAAAGCTAGTGTAGTAGCGAGTAAAGTTTTAGCTAATTTCATTTTATGGCATCCTTAAATTCATTAAAAAATAAATCAAACCTAATCGTTCTGACCTACATCGAACATATAGGGCTGAATGATTAAGCTAGGACACATGCTAAGCCGAGCTTGGGATTACATCAATTAACTTAACAATCTATTACGCCTATCTTAACAATATGAAATATAACGTCCGTTTATGTGCGTCTACTGTAAAATTAAAGCGCTACTTGAGCGCTAAAAATGTGAAAGAATATTTCGTATTGAGTAAAAAAAAAGCAAGTTAGTTACGTAAACAAAACACTCTGGCATGAATTGTGAATGTCCATAAATAGGATATTTCGTTTAATTATTATTTTTCTAAAGTTAATTTAGATAATTGATGAGATATATGTCACATATTTGGTGCTTTAGCCTGATAATTGAAAAGTATATCTTCAAAGTGAAAAATTATTTTCATGCTACTTAAACAGTGATATACCTTTCTTAGTTTTTAAACCTTGTTGATTTGAGCCGCTTGTGAAACTGATTGCCCAAAAAACTGTTCCTACCCATATTATTTCAGGGTTTTTAGGGGCAGGGAAAACGACATTATTGCAACATTTATTAAGTCAGAAACCGAAAGATGAAGTGTGGGCTGTCTTAATGAATGAATTTGGGCAAATCGGAGTCGATCAACAACTCCTACCTCAAGATCAAGGCTATGCAGTCAAAGAACTATTGGGCGGCTGTTTATGTTGTAGTAGCCAACTTCCTATGCATATTGCTTTGGCTCGCTTGTTAAGTGAACAAAAGCCAGACCGACTCTTTATTGAACCTACAGGGCTTGGACATCCTTCGCAATTATTTGATCAGTTAACGGAACCACATTGGCAAAACAGCTTAGCTATGCGTGCACTAGTGACTGTGGTTGATGGTAGTCGTTTGCATGACACCAATTGGGTCAAGCAAAACCTATATGAAGACCAATTAAAAGCTGCACAGATTGTGGTGGTCTCTCATGCCGATACCATGACTTTTGAAGATGAACAGGCACTTGTTGAGCTTAAAGAAGAATACCAACCTTATCAGCAACAATGGCTAAAGACTGAACATGGTCAACTTGAACTGGCGCAAATTGATGTGCCTGCGCGTTTAACTGCACGCTCTATACAGCCTTTACTCAAGCTGCAAAAGCAAATGACTGAAGCCGAAGTTGCAAAAGAAATTCACCAACTGCCTTATCATTATGTCGAGTCGGCGCAGGGTTATATGGTCGCGGGTTGGAAATTTCCTAAGCGTTGGAAATTTGAGTTTTATGCTTTGCTCGATGTGTTGTGTGCTCAACAAGACTGGCTACGTATTAAGGGAATTTTTAATACAGATCAGGGATGGAAGACCTTTAACTTTAATCCTGAGCAGTTTAACTATAAGTCTGGTGAAGAGGGCATTGATAACCGGATTGAAATGATTAGCCAACATGAACATGACTGGCTGGCATTTGAAACTGAACTATTAGCTTGCAGAATTGAACAATAGAGAACATTGAAGTACTTCAATATTCTCTATGAGAGATTTAATTTTTTATATTAAGTACTTGTTTCGCTTGTGCATGATCGATGTCTTTTTCCCAATGGGCAATGACTACGGTCGCTACACAGTTACCAATTAAGTTGGTGCAGGCACGGATAATTCCGATAAACCAGTCTACAGATAGTAAAAGTACCAAACCAATTGCAGGTAAACTTGGAATTACGGAAAGTGTTGCAGCAAGAATCACTAAGGCTGACCCCGGAATGCCGTGTGCGCCTTTCGATGTAATAAGCGAAACTAATAAAATAGCCAGTAAGTCATGCATGGAGAGATTGATATTGCAGGCCTGTGCAATAAAGATCACGCCTAATGTTAAATAAATTGAAAAGCCGTCTAAATTAAAAGAATAACCGGTAGGAATCACCAGACCGACTGTTGAATCTTTAATTCCCAAGTTTTTAAGCTTTTTCATGATTTGGGGTAAAACAGAATCAGAAGAGGCTGTCCCTAAAACAATGGCGAGTTCATCTTTAAAATAGCCGACAAATTTAAAGATATTCAGTCCGGTGAGTTTTAAAATTGAACCCAAAATAATGACAACAAATAAAATGCAAGTCGCATAAAAGAGTAAAACTAAATAACCGAGTTGCAAGAGTGAATCTAATCCAAATTTTGCAGTGGTATAAGCAACTGAACCAAATACACCAATTGGTGCCAAGCGAATAATGAGTCCCATAATTTTAAAGAAGACTTCCGAAAAAGCTTCAAGCGCTTGACGGACCAACTCTGCTAAATGTTTAGGAATTAACAGTAGAGAAACGCCAAATAAAATAGCGATGAGTAAAACTTGTAAAATATCGCCGTTGGCAAAAGCGGCAGTAAATGTTTTCGGAATAATATTGAGTAAAAACTCCGAACCTGTATGCATGTCATGAGCACGTTCGGTATAGGTACTTAAATCTTTAGCATCTAAATGAGTAATATCGATATTCATACCGACGCCCGGTTTAAAGACATAAGCAACAATAATTCCCAAAATTAAAGCAATACTCGTGACCACTTCAAAATAAAGAATCGTTTTTGCACCGACTTTGCCCATTTTTTTAATATCGTTTGCACCATAGATTCCCAGTACCACTACACAGAATACAATCGGGGCAATCAACATTTTAATGAGAGAAATAAAACCATCACCAAGAGGTTTTAAAGCTAGGGAGAAATCATGAAAAGCAAGACCTACTGCAATACCGAGGAAGAGAGCGCAGAGGACTTGTAGAAATAAACTACGTTTAAGTTTTTGCCACATAAGTCATCAAATCAAGAGAGGAATACAACCCCTTTCAAGCAAAAAGCCCGCCAACTTTGAAAGTGGTTAGATGTTTTGAAATAAGATGCAAATGGAGAGGATAAGAAGTTTTACATTACTGAGTTTTTTCTATAATTTTTTAATTAAAATCGAGTATTCTTAGCGCCAAATTTTTGGACATATTAACTATGGCGCTTAAAGCAACAATTTATAAAGCAGATCTGAATATTGCCAATATGGATGACCATATTTATGGCGATTATCAACTGACGCTTGCCTTACATCCTTCTGAAACTTTAGAACGATTAATGGTTCGTGTCATGGCTTTTGCACGTTTCGCAAGTGATAGCCTTGAGTTTACCAAAGACCTTTTTGAAACCGATGAGCCTGCACTTTGGCAAAAAGACTTAACAGGACAGTTAGAAACCTGGATTGAAGTTGGTTTACCGTCTGAAGATAAAGTGAAAAAAGCCAGTGCCCGTTGTAAAACTGTGGCAATTGTCGCTTATGGTTCACAAGTTGAAGATTGGTGGAAGAGAAACAGTAAAATTAAAACATTGAGTAATGTTCAAGTTTGGCAGCTAGCACCTGAAAGTACAGCAGAGTTAGAGCAGCTTTGTGAACGTACCATGCAGCTTCAGTTAAATGTTATGGACAATGAATGGACTTTGTTAAGTGACAAGGGCCAAGCGAATGTTGTGTGGACCCAATTACAGTAAAACTGAAAAGCGCAACAAATTTTACAAATTCACTTGTTAGACTAAAGATCAAGTCTGAGCTGTGAAATTAAACGAACGGGAATATTATGATCACTGAATTAGAAATTATCGATTTAAAAGTAGGCGAAGGTAAAGAAGCGGTTAAAGGTGCCTTAATTACGACTCACTATACAGGTTGGTTAGAAGACGGCACTAAATTCGACTCTTCCCTTGACCGCGGAAATTATTTCGAGTGTGTCATTGGTACAGGCCGTGTGATTAAAGGTTGGGACCAAGGCATTATGGGAATGAAAGTTGGCGGAAAACGTAAACTTATGGTTCCTGCTCATTTGGCTTATGGCGAACGCAAAATGGGTAAAATTATTCCGGCAAACTCAAATTTGATTTTTGAAATTGAATTATTTGATGTAAAAACTCGCGATGATTGAAATCAAACCGTTTAGAGCTCGACTTTATCTATAAGCTTTAAATATAAATATATTCGATATTTATATTTTAGCTTTTTAAATATTTAAGATTATTTTCAGTTTATTTAATTATAAAGGTGAACTGAAAAACTGTTCTGTTGGAGCAGTTTGAACTTATGGACTAAATAAATGTGAATTTTAGTTCTTAAGTTTAAATTTCACATAAATAATCTATATTGCTATTGAGACGCTATTTCATGATTACCCGCTTTGCATCTCCTTTGTTGAACCTCACGCTTGGCTTGGCTCTAGCAGGCTTGTCAGGTATGGCATTAGCTAACCCACCTAAAATAGATGCTTCAACACTTACGGTCATTGGGTATCATGAAATTACCGATACTAAAAATGCCTTAATTCCTCAATATGCGGTCACCACTCAACAATTTACTGAGCATGTCGATTGGCTGCAAAAAAATGGCTTCCATTTTATTACCGTAGACCAGTTGATCCGTGCTCATCAGGGCAAGGCGGCACTTCCAACCAAGCCAGTTTTATTAACTGTAGATGATGGTTATCAGTCTTTTTACCAAAATGCGTATCCTGTTATTAAGGCTAAAAAAATCCCAGTGGTACTTGCGGTAGTGGGTTCATGGTTAGAGCCCAAAGCAGGGCAGAAAGTCGATTTTTCGGGTGAAGAAATTCCACGTGATAAAATCTTAAGCTGGGGTGAGCTCAAAGAAATGCAAGATAGCGGGTTTGTTGAAATCGCAAGCCATAGCTATCATTTACACCGCGGTATTACAGGCAACCCACAAGGGAACTCTGAACCAGCGGCAACGACACGTTTTTATGATGTAAAAACTAAAACTTATGAAAATGACAGCCAATATCAGGCTCGTATTTATAATGACTTAAAAAAGAATAATCAGCTACTTAAAGAGCATGGTATACGTTCACCACGTATTATGGTGTGGCCATATGGTCGCTATAATATGCAAACGGTCCAAATTGCTAAAAAGCTTGGTATGCCAATTACCATCACGCTTGATGATGGCGCAGATCATGCGAAACAATCTCTACAAAATATGAGCCGTATTTTGGTAGAGGGCGGAATGAGTACTAATGATTTGGCTCAAGAGATTAAGAACCGTGAATTAAACTTAACGGATAACAACCGTCCGCAAAAAATTATGCATATTGATCTCGACTATATTTATGATCCGGATCCGCAACAACAAGAACGAAATTTAGGTCACTTGTTAGATCGAATTAATGCGATGGGTGTAAATACAGTTTATTTGCAGGCATTTTCAGATCCGGATGCGAATGGTTCTGCCGATATGGTATATTTCCCGAACCGTCATATCCCAATGCGTGCGGACTTGTTTAACCGTGTAGCATGGCAAATTCAAACCCGTACGCCTGTAAGTCGTATTTATGCTTGGATGCCTTTATTGGCCTGGGAATTACCAAAAACTGATCCGGTATCAAAAGATTTAGTTGTGACAGAGCAGGCAAAAGCTGGTGAACACTTAAATATGGGGTATATCCGTTTAAGTCCGTTCTCACCTCAGGCACGCCAAACTATTCGTGAGATTTATCAAGATTTGGCCAAGTCAGCATCTTTCAATGGAATTTTATTCCATGACGATGTCACATTATCTGATTATGAAGATGCAAGCCCAGATGCATTAAAAGCTTATGCGAAACAAGGCTTACCAACAGATTTGGCAAAAATCCGTGAAAACGATCAAGATTTGCAAAAATGGACCGCATATAAGACAAAATATCTAGATGATTTTGCAATGCAACTTGTTGAAGACGTGCGACAATATGAACCGTTCTTGCTTACAGCTCGTAACTTATATGCGCAAGTTGCCTTAAAACCATATGCGGAAAACTGGTATTCACAATCGCTTGAAGAGTCATTAAGACGTTATGATTTTACGGCTATTATGGCAATGCCTTATATGGAGCAGGTCGATAACGCCGATCAATTTTATAAAGACATGATTGATCGCGTGAAAAAATATCCAAACGGCATTAAGAAAACAGTTTTTGAGCTACAAGCAACAAACTGGCGTAACAACGAAAAGGTACCGTCAACTGAAATGGCAGCAACAATTCACTCACTCTATCAGCAAGGTGCAATGCACGTTGCATACTATCCAGATGACCCAATCAAAGATCATCCGGACGTGAACGTGATGCATAAAGCATTTGCCGAAAAATCATCTCGTCTTGTGCCATAGGCGAGGCTGAAACATGACAATCTTTGCTGCTATATGGTCGCATGCCTTAAAATTCGTTTTCTATTATCCATTATTTATGTCGTATTTATGGATGATTGGCGCGATCATTTTCTATTGGAAGGAACGTAAAGCTCCGCCTTATGATCAGCCAGCTCCATTAGAAAGCTATCCAAAAGTCGCTGTGTTAATTCCTTGTTTTAATGAAGGGGATAATGCAGAGGAAACGATTACTCATGCTTTAAAATTGGATTATCCTCATTTTGAAGTCATTGCGATTAATGATGGCAGTTCGGATAATACAGGTGAAGTGCTGGATCGGTTAGCTGAACAACATGAAAAACTCCGTGTTGTTCATCTTGCACAAAACCAAGGTAAAGCCATGGGGTTGCAAGCTGGAAGCTTAATGACCGATGCCGAGTTTTTAATTGGTATTGATGGTGATGCTTTACTTGACCCGCATGCAGCAAAGTGGATGGTTCGTCATTTTCTTCAAAATCCGACTGTTGCAGCCGTGACGGGTAACCCGCGTATCCGTACCCGTTCAACTTTATTAGGTCGTATTCAGGTTGGTGAGTTTTCTTCGATTGTCGGCATGATTAAACGTGCTCAGCGTACCTTTGGCCGTTTATTTACCGTATCTGGTGTTATTACGGCTTTTCGTAAGAGCGCTGTTCACCAAGTGGACTATTGGTCACCCAATATGTTGACTGAAGACATCGATATTACTTGGAAATTGCAACGTGCCGGCTGGGACATTCGTTTTGAACCGAATGCCTTGGTTTGGATTTTAATGCCTGAAACTTTAAACGGATTGTGGAAACAACGTTTACGTTGGGCAATGGGTGGAGCACAGGTATTAATTAAAAATATTGATGTGTTCACCAAACCAAAATTGAATTTTTTATGGCCTTTAATGTTTGAGCTTTGCTTAACTTTAGTCTGGTCATATTTAATGCTGGCGATGGCTTTGTTGTGGTTGGTACATTTTATTTTACCGGTCCCTGCATTAGCCGTTGTGAGCTCTCCATTTTTACCGTATGGTAGCGGTATTTTATTGGGGGCAACCTGTCTCATTCAGTTTGCTTTAAGCAAATGGATGGATAGTCGTTATGAACCGCATCTAGGAAAAAACTATTTCTGGATGATCTGGTATCCATTGGTCTTTTGGCTAATCACCATCTCGGCAACTATTGTGGCATTTCCAAAAGTCTTACGACGTGGAGATGAGAAACGTGCGCGTTGGGTGAGCCCGGATCGGGGCATTCGTGGATGAAATGCAAGAGTCATGAGATTTTAAAGATCGTGCTGTATTGATGTCTGGGGAAAACCACAGCACTTCGTTAGGTAAAGAGAAATGAAGACAAATTCGTTGATTATTGATTTACGCCGTCAATTGCCATGGCATAAACGCTATGCTTCTACAACAAGCACAGCCATGATGTGGGCGGCTTGGTTGTTGTTGTGGCGTCCATTCGTGTTTATCTGGGTATTGGCCGAGCTGCAAAAAACTCATTTAGTACATCGTCTGTTCAGTGCATTCGGTGTAGGTATTGAACATGGTATTACAGCGCTGATTGCTTGTGCAGTCGGGTTGCTACTCTGGAGTCATGTATTACCTGAACGCCGTGTAGAAGGTAGTGAGCTTAACATGAAACAGACAGATGACTATGCGCGCTATTTTGATTTGCCTGTGCAAGAAATTGAGCAGGGCCGTAGCCAAAAAATTACGGTCGTTCACCATAATGAATTTGGTAAAATCATTAGAGTTGAATAAAGTACATTTATAAAAGAAAGCCCACATCATGTGGGCTTTCTTTTACGCTAATTTCGGTATATCCATAAGTTTTAAACTGTAGAGCGCAGTGCTTGAGTAGGACTTATTTACCTTTAAAAACAGGAGGTCTTTTTTGCAGCATGGCGAAAACACCTTCTTGAACATCTTCTGTTGTGAGTAAAGGTTGAAGATGGTTTTGCAGTTGGTTAAAAGCCACTTTGTAACCTTCATTGACTGCCTCACGAGCAGAGGCGAGGGTCGCTTTTACAGCAAGTGGTGCAGCTTGCGCGATATGTTCAGCAACTTCTATGGCACGTTTAAGCTCTGTACCTTCTGGGGATATTTCTGTAATGAGGTTCATATCAAAAGCTGCTTTGGCATCAAAAGAGTCACCAGTGAGCAAATAGCGCATGGCTTTGGCCCAACCTGCGGCTTGAATAAAACGTGCAGTTGCTCCGCCAAAAGGTAAGATGCCACGTTGAACTTCCATTTGAGCAAATTGGGTATTTTCACTCGCAATCGCAATATCTGCGTTGAGAAATAATTCTATACCAGCGGTATAACAATAACCTTGTACTGCCACAATCAAGGGTTTACTAAGCTTGCGGCCTACAGTGCCCCAAGGGTTAATTTCGTTTTCACTAAAGTCAAAAACACCTGTAGCAAGCTTAGGTTGTAACTCAACCAAATCTAAGCCAGCTGTAAAATGGTCACCGTGAGCAAAAACAATCGCACAGCGCAGGGCGTCATTATTTTCATATTCAGTGAGCGCTAGTGATAAGTCTTTAATCATGTGGCTATCAAAGGCATTACGTTTTGCTGCCCGATCTAAGCCAATTAAAAAAATATGCCCGCGAGTTTCACGGCTGACTTTTCCTTCTTGATTTGACATATTTTCACGCTCTTTATTTGTCTTTCATTATCTTTTAAACAATCATTTAAAAACTAGCAAATAGAAATTGTTAGCAACTCGATCAGTATTTCTTTTATTTATCTATTGAAATAAATCAATTTCATGCGAAAAGGATAAATCCTTAGAAATGTTATTTTCCATGATTTATTTAAATTAGCAGTTTGCTTCGCTTTATATTTTTCTCATAATACGCTGTCAAATTGATCTCAATAAGCAGCTTCTCTTATGTCTCCTCTAGAAATTTTCGCGGTCTTAATTAGCCTCATTGGAGTTGGATTAACGGTAATCCGTAATATGTGGTGCTGGCTGTTTAATTTCTTTGCTTTTGTCCTATATGCCTATTTGTTTTACGAATTTAAGCTTTATGGCGAAACGATTTTGCAATTCTTTTTTATGGTCGTAAATTTTTATGGCTTTTACTATTGGCTCAAAGGAAAACAGCAAGATCATGACATTCGAATCGAGCCTATTGCAGTTCAAACAGCTATCATTCAAATGATTATTGCCGCGGTAGGTGGCTTAGTCTTTGGTTTGGTTCTTAAAAACTTTACCGATGCAGCAGTGCCAATGCTTGACTCACAGCTTGCAGCATTTAGTTTGCTTGCAACTTACTGGACCAGCCGAAAGCATATTGCGACATGGATCCTTTGGGTATTTGTCGATATTGTTTATGTCGGCATGTTTATCTATAAAGATCTGTTTTTAACTTCAGCCTTATACGCAGCCTTTGTATTAATGGCAGCTTATGGTTGGTATCAATGGGAAAAGGTTAAAAGAAAGCAGAACTTAGGTGCTGGGCAGCTTTAATTGGGAGAATAAGCATGTTGTTGAGTTTAGATGCTTATAAACAACAACAGTTTGATCAAATTGCTGCAAAAATTATAGCTGAGCCTGCAAAATATATAGATTTTAATTCAGTAGCGGATTTTTATAACGCTGCTTGGCTCAAGGACTTTCCACAAGGGACCCAAGTCTCTGCGACAGGTTTAGATGATGGGGCTGAAGAGTTTTATGCAGTAGTACAGTTTAAACAGCAGTACTTAAAGTTTGATATTAAAGAAAATCATTCAACACTGAGTTTTCAGAATATGAATGGTGAAAATTTTAAGTGTAATTTTTAATTGAAGAAATAAGAGTATTAAAAAAAGCGACTTAACGTCGCTTTTTTTAATAGATAAATTTTGAAATTTTATCTGCCGTTGCGATGACTAGAGCAGCGATATCTTCTTTAAAGGTCTTCTCATCATAAGTGGTAATTGGACAACTCACTGAAAGGACAGCCACCATTTTTCCATTTGATTGTTTGAAAATAGGAGCAGCACAAGCAGCCATGTCATGATTGTAATGTCCCCAGCTCACCATCGACTTTTGAGTTTTTACATAATTTAATTTTTGCAATAACGCTTTTAAACTGGTTGGGGTAAGTTCTGAGTAACTATCCCAGTCATTAAAATTGCGATAGCGTTGTCGTACTTCTGCCTCTGGTAAATCTGACAATAACATTTGACCAATAACTGTAGCATGGGCAGGCCAGCGAGTACCTAAACTAATATTGCTGGTAAACGTACCCATAGATTGAACGTTATTTACAAAAACAATGTGTGTACCTTCTAAAACGGTCAGGTGTACTGCAAGTTTGGTCTGGTCACGTAGTTCTTTCATTAAAGGCGTAGATAAATCAAGTAATGAAAGCTTTGATAAACTGTTAAAACCCAGCTCCATAACTTTTGAATCAAGCGCATATGTTTTTTGTGAAGCCTTTCTTAAGTAACCGCAAGCTTCAAGTGTATAGATAAGCCGAAATGCACTAGAACGGTTCACTTCCAAAATTTCGGCAATTTCTGTAATCGTCATTTCTTGTGCTTGTTGATTAAATGCTTGCAAGATGGCTAAACCACGCACAAGCCCTGGTACTAAATACCGATCATCATTTTTTGTTGTTTCTGATTCTTGCGAATCTTCTTCAATCTCTAGGCTCATTCGTGTCGTTTTCCTATAAATAAAACAGGGTTCGAATTGGGGCATTATGCTTTATTTTAGAACTATTGTAATTATAAAGATTACATAAAACAATTTTTATATTTAAAACATTGTTTCTAACTTGAAACGTAACAAATTATTTAAAATTTATTAATCAATTGATTTTAATATTTATTTTTACTTTGACAAAAATTAATCAAGAGGATTATGCTTAGCTTGTGTTTTGAAAATCAAATTATGTTTTGTATATAAAACAAAATGAGGACGCAAGGTATGAGTTGGATCTCAGTTTGTCAGCAGGGTGACGTTAGCGAAGATGAGCCGAAAGCCGTCGAAGTTGAAGGGAAAAAAATTGGTGTTTTTTTTGTCGATGAAAATTACTTCGCTATCGAAAATGTTTGCCCTCATGCGTATGCCTTATTAACGGAAGGATTTATCGAAGATCAAACTGTGGAATGTCCATTGCACGAAGCAATTTTTGACATTCAGACAGGTGAGCTAAAAAGTGGACCCGGGTGTAGAAACCTATGTACGTACCCAGTTCGTGTTGAAGGACAGGATATTCAAATTCAACTCTAGTCCTCACATGTACAAGGAAGCAGAACAATGAAGACATTTAATGAAAAGTTGGCAAGCTGGATTCATGCAACGCCGGCAACCGAAGCAGGTATCAACAATATTCAAGTTCCAGGTCAATCTGAATTGTTGGTTTGGCAAACACGTTATAAAGAACCGACTCTCTACGAACAAGACTTTGTAAAGAACTTGATTCAGGCATTTTCTGCGGGCGCAACAGAATTAGATGAGGTTGTTTCTGCACTTAATCAGCAAGGTTTCCGCTGTGAATCTGGTGATGAATGGACTTCTGAGAGCTTTACAGAAGAAATGCAACGTTTAGGTTATTGATTCAGGGAAGAATAAAATGAACGCAATCGTATCAACTTCACAAAGCGCTGAAGAATATTTAGAACTGGGTTTACGTGACCAATGGCATCCGGTTTTAGCAAGTTGGGAAGTCGCTGCTAATCCGGTTGGGATTACCCGTTTAGGTGAAAACATTGTGGTTTGGCGTGATGCCGAAGGTCAGGTTCATGCGCTTGAAGATCGCTGTCCACACCGCGGTGCTCGTCTTTCACTCGGCTGGAACTTGGGTGATCGAGTTGCTTGCTGGTATCACGGTGTTGAAGTTCGTGCTGATGGTGTGGTTGCCGATGTGCCAGCCGTTCATGAATGTCCAATGACTGGAACCAAGTGTTTAAAAAGCTATCCGGTCATTGAACAGCATGGTGCAATCTTCATCTGGTTTGGTATCGATGCAAATGAACAACCCGCACCGCTTGAGTTCCCAGAACAACTGGCAAGCGAAGAGTGGAGTTCATTCCTTTGCCAAGCAGACTGGAAAGTAAACCATCAATATGCCATTGATAACGTGATGGATCCAATGCACGGTACATATTTGCACTGTACTTCACACTCTATGGCAGAAGGTGAACGTACCGCAGAGATGAAACACCGCACAACTGAAAATGGTTTTGTTTTTGAAAAAGAAGGCCAAACAGGTGTGAACTTTGACTGGGTTGAATATGGTTCGACTGGGGCAAGTTGGTTACGCCTTTCAATTCCTTACCGTAAACAGTTTGGTCCGGGTGGTGAATTCTGGATTGTGGGTTACGCAACGCCAATTGATGCCAATAATACCCGTGTATTTTTCTGGCGCTGCCGTAAGGTGAGTGGTTGGCAACGTAATGTATGGCGCTTCTTATATCGCAATCATTTAGAACAATTGCATTGGGATGTATTGGAACAAGACCGCATTATTTTAGAAAACCTTGCGCCAAATGCACGTGCACGAGAATTCTTATATCAACACGATGTTGGACTTGCACGTTTACGCCGTTTAATGAAGAAAGAAGCTGAGAAGCAATTAAAGAAAATTGCTGCACTAAATGCATCAAACCGTATCGAGATGCAGGAAGAAGCTCATGGCTAATGTAGCGTTGTTGCAAGGCAAAAAAGTTTTAGTGACTGGTGCTGCACGTGGTTTAGGGCGAGATTTCGCTCAAGCCATTGCTGAGGCAGGCGCTGAAGTTGTAATGGCAGATATTTTATCTGACCTCGTGCAACAAGAAGCGCAAGCGTTACAGCAACAAGGGCTAAACGTTCATGCAGTAACAGTTGACCTTGCCAATGCAGACTCTATTGAAAATGCGGTTGCAAAAAGCGTGGAAGTATTACAAGGACTAGATGGCCTTGTGAACTGTGCAGCGCTTGCAACCAATGTCGGTGGAAAAAATATGATTGATTACGATCCTGAACTTTGGGATCGAGTCATGAATATTAATGTAAAAGGCACATGGTTAATTACAAAAGCGTGTATTCCACATTTAAAACAATCGGCTGCCGGCAAGATTATTAATGTTGCGTCAGATACAGCACTTTGGGGCGCACCGAACCTGATGGCTTATGTGGCAAGTAAAGGTGCAATTCTTGCCATGACACGTTCAATGGCAAGAGAGTTGGGGCAGTTCAATATCTGTGTCAACACATTGTCTCCGGGGCTGACACTGGTTGAAGCAACCGAGTATGTGCCACAGGAACGTCATGATTTATATGTCAACGGAAGAGCGATTCAACGCCAGCAACTTCCACAAGATTTAAATGGAACAGCATTGTATCTACTGTCGGATTTGTCCTCTTTTGTGACAGGTCAAAATATTCCGGTCAATGGCGGTTTTGTCTTTAACTAAGGAGTAGTCAAATGATTACAGGGATTGAGATTTTAAAGTTTGGAGTTGAAGATAGAGCCGCTTCAAACAAGTTTTTGGTAGATTTTGGTTTAAGCCAAAGTACTTCGGATATTGAAGGCGCAGATTTATACCAGACTCAAAACGGCAGCAAGATTTATCTATTTAATTGTGATGATAACCGTTTACCGCCTGCTATTGAGCAAGGTTCAACTTTACGTGAAGTTACGTGGGGTGTTGAAAATGCTCAAGACCTTGAAGACTTGGCAGCTCGTTTGGCCGATGTAGACGGTTTTAAACGTACTGAAAATACAGTTCAGTGTCTTGACCCAAATGGCATGACCATTCGTTTTGAACAAAGTTTTGTAAAAGAAGTACCAGAACTTAAAACGGAAGGTATTAACCAATACGGCAACATTCAACGTGTGAATGCAGCAAGTCCTGTCTATGAAAAAGGTCAACCTGTTGCGATTGGACATGTAGTGTTCTTCACACCGGATTTGGCAACTACTGAAAACTTCTATATTGAAAAAGTAGGCTTTCATTTATCTGATGCTTACAAAAATCGCGGTGCATTCTTACGTTGCCGCGGTGAAGGTTATCACCACGATTTATTCTTACTTAGCGTTCCAAATAAACCTGCTGGTCTAAATCACGTTGCATTTGTTGTTCGTGATATTCATGAGGTGATTGGAGGCGGTTTACATATGAACCGTTCAGAGTGGTCAACCTTTATTGGACCGGGACGTCATCCAATTTCTTCTGCTTATTTCTGGTACGTCAACTCACCATTGGGTGGTGCATTTGAATATTACACCAACGATGATTATTTGACCGAAGAATGGCAGCCACGTGTAGAAGAACATCGTCTAGAGCTTTTCACCGAGTGGGCGATTGAAGGTGGTCTTGATGACAAAACCCGCCGTCAGGTAAAGCCTGTGTAACAGGCATTGCTTTACAAGGAAGAAAGGCTATGGAAAAGATTGTAATTGTAGGGGCGGGGCAGGCTGCAGGTTGGGCAGTTAGTACCTTACGTCAAAATGGATATGTGGGTGAAATTCATGTGGTCTCAAATGAAGATCACGTGTTTTATGAGCGTCCGCCACTGTCTAAGCAAGTACTTTCAAAAGAAGCAAGTTATGAAAGTTTGAATCTGTTCTCTCCAGAACAGGTTCAAGAGTTCAACATTCAATGGCACAAACCGGAAATTGCAACAAAAGTCGATCGCGAGCAAAAGCAGGTTCATTTAGAAAGTGGTCAGATTTTGCCGTATGACAAATTGTTGATTGCAACAGGAAGCCGCGCCCGTGTACCCGTCAATACATGGCAGTTCATTCCAAATGTTGTGACTTTGCGAAATGTACGTGACTGTGAACGTCTGGCTGAAATTTTAAAGAATGCAAAAAATGTGGCTGTGATTGGCGGTGGCTGGATTGGTTTGGAAATCGCTGCAACTGCACGTAAGCAAGGGAAAGATGTTCATATTTTTGAATATGGCGACCGCTTATGTGCAAGAAGTGTGAGTCCGGAAGTTTCTGCATTTTTAAAAAATATGCATGAGGCTCAAGGCACAAAAATTCATTTAGACAGCAAGAGCCTTCACTTAGTGGAAGCACCAGATCAAAAAGTTGAAGTAGTGAACCATCCTCAACATAGCCAGTTATTTGATTGTGTTGTAGTGGGTGCAGGTGCCGAAATTGCTAAAGAGTTAGGCGTGCACGCTGGGCTCGATGTGAAAGATGGCATTGTGGTGAATTGTTTTGGACAAACCTCAGATCAAGACATTTATGCCGCAGGTGATGTCGCGATTCATCCGGGCTTGGGCTATTGCATTCAGTCTTGGGCAAATGCACAAAATCAGGCGATTGCAGCTGCGAAATCAATGCTCGGAATTGAAACTGAATATACCGATATTCCTTGGCTTTGGTCTGATCAATATCACTTTAATATCCAGGTTTTAGGAACATATCAACCTGAAAAAACCAAAGAAGTGGTGATTCGCCAAGGTGGTGAAGATCAGGTGAGCTATTTATATCTGGACCATGAAAATCGCTTGCTGAATATGATTGCCATTAATGACTCGAAGTTAATCAAGCTGGCAAAGCGTTGGATGCAAGCCAACACCGTTTTAGATCCAAAATTATTAGCAGATGCTGAATTTAATGTCATGAAGTTAAAACCGTAAACATTAAATCTGGTTCTCATTACCAAATCGAAGGAATGACACATGAGTAATGAAGAAAAAAGTGGATTAAAGCATTGGGTACCTGCTTTTGTCCTTATGGTGTGTGTAGTACTGGCATTTTTCGACAAGATCAGTATTGCGGTTTTATTTTCAGACCCACATTTTCAAAGCTCGATGGGAATTGCTGAAGATAAAGCCAAGCTCGGATGGCTCATGACAAGTTTTTTACTTGCTTATGGTTTTTCATCAGTCTTTCTAAGCTTTTTAGGCGACATTTTTAACCCAAAGAAAATGTTGTTCTGGAGTGTGACTTCTTGGGGTTTACTCATGCTTTGCATGGGCTTTACCACCAGCTACTCAGGCATGTTGATTTTACGGGTTCTACTCGGTTTGGCAGAAGGTCCGCTATTTGCTTTGGCGTACACCATTGTTAAGCAGACTTATACAGACCGTCAGCAAGCACGTGCCTCAACCATGTTCTTACTGGGTACACCGATTGGTGCATTCCTTGGGTTCCCAATTACGGCAGCCGTTCTGGCACACCACGACTGGCACACCACTTTTTTTGTGATGGCTGCACTAACACTCATTGCAATTTTAAGCATTGTTTTTGGTCTGCGTAACTTGCAACTCAAGAAAACTGTTGAGCTTGAAGGTGAAAGTAAACGTACTAACTTCAAAGGCCATATCGCCAACACCAAAGTACTTGTGAGCAATAGCGCGTTCTGGTTGGTGTGCTTATTCAATATTGCCTTAATGACTTATTTGTGGGGCCTAAACAGTTGGGTTCCTTCTTATCTCATGCAAGACAAAGGATTCAACCTCAAGGAGTTTGGGGTGTATTCAAGCTTTCCATTCATTGCCATGTTAATTGGCGAAGTGGTTGGTGCGTTTTTATCTGACAAATTAGGCCGCCGCGCAATTCAAGTATTCAGCGGTTTATTACTCGCAGGCATCTTCATGTATGTGATGGTCATTATGACTGAGCCATTATTGATTATTGCTGCTATGTCTTTAAGTGCTATGGCGTGGGGCTTTGGAGTGGCTGCGGTATTTGCTTTGCTTGCCCGAGTAACCACCTCAAATGTAGGTGCAACAGCGGGTGGAATATTTAATGGGTTAGGCAATTTTGCAAGTGCAATTGCACCTGTACTGATCGGTTACATCGTGATGCAAACACATAGTTTTAATTTGGGAATTACCTTCTTGGCTGCAGTCGCTGTCATTGGGTCGTTGTTTTTGGTTCCTCTTTTAAAACGTTATTAATTCACTGTATAGGAGTTTAAAAAATGACTACACAACAATTCGAATCGTGGAAACAGCCGGAAGGCGCTTCTTTAGAAGATTGGTTAAACACACGTATTGCTCGCTTTGAGACTCGTAAATATGACTTTGAGGCTTTGAAGTTCCAAGCCGATTACGACCCGAAATATCGTCGTGCTCAAATGCGCTATATGGGTACGGGTGCAACTGGTGTTGCAAATGACAGCAATACTGTACCTGCAGAGAACTTTACGTTTTCGACTATGGTGCTACCACCACAGTGTGAAGGTCCTTTGCACATTCACCACGACGTTGAAGAAGTTTTCTTTATGCTCCGCGGCGAAATTGATTTGTTTATTGAGCACAACGGCGAGAAATTCCAGACCCGCTTAAAAGAGCGTGACCTGATTTCAATTCCACCGGGTATCTACCGTGGTTTATTTAACCCAGGTCAAGAAGATGCCTTGATGTGCGTGATGTTGGGAACAGGTAAACCAACAATTCCGAACTATCCACCAGAGCATCCATTGTCTCAAATCAAACGTTAATTGTTTGATGAAGTGAATGAAAGGAAAGAATTAAAAATGATGACACTCATTGAAAAGTTAGCAGAATTTCCGGTGAAAACGGTCAATGTTCAAGGCCAGCAACAAGCCTATCGGGAAGCTGGTCAGGGCGAATACCTTGTGCTGTTGCATGGCATTAGTTCCGGTTCTGCTTCATGGGTAAACCAACTTGAAGTGCTGTCTCATCATTTTCATGTCATTGCCTGGGACGCACCGGGCTATGGCAAATCAGATGAGCTTTTAACGGATCAACCGAATGCGACCGACTACGCAAAGCGTTTGGCAGCATTGTTCGATGCTTTAAAAATTGAAAAAGCAATTGTAGTGGGACACTCCTTAGGTGCCTTACAGGGCAGTGCATTTGCTGCACTTTACCCAGAGCGAGTGAAACACTTGGTGGTCGCTAACTTGGCGCAAGGCTACCAACGCCACGATGAACAAACACAAATTCAGGTTTTTGAAAAAAGACCAAAAATGTTGAAAGAACTCGGCGCTAAAGGAATGGCCCAAAGCCGTGGACCTCATTTGATTTATAAACAAGAGCCACAGGCCTTAGCTTTAGTTTCAGAAGTGATGCAGCAATTGACCTTACAAGGTTTCACACATGCATCGTACTTACTGGCATATGACGAAATACGTAATTATTTAACCGATTTAAAAGTCCCATGCACAGTCATTGCAGGGCAGCAAGATCAAATCACTCCTGCGTTAGGTATACAAGAGCTTGCTCAGGAATTGCAGTTGGAACAGCGCTTCGTCATAGAAGATGCAGGACATTTAAGTTATGTCGACCAACCGCAAGCATTTAACCAAATTATGTTGACGATTCAGGAACAATCGTAAGAGAGATTAAGGATTATGAGCTTCCAAGTTGAAGGAAAAGTTGCAGTTGTTACCGGTGGCTCATCTGGGATTGGGCTGGCTGCTGTTGAAATACTGGTTGCAGAGGGTGCAAAAGTTGCTTGGTGTGGTCGCGATGAAGAACGTTTAAATGCTTCTAAGCACTATATTTTAGAAAAATTTCCACACGCCAATATTTTTACCAAAGCATGTAATGTTTTGAAAAAAGAAGAAGTTCAGCAATTTGCCAAAGAGGTCAAACTCAATTTGGGCAATGTGGACATGCTTATTAACAATGCTGGACAAGGCCGTGTTTCAAATTTTGAAAATACGCAAGATGAAGACTGGATGAAAGAGATTGAGCTGAAATATTTCAGTGTTTTACATCCGGTACGGGCTTTTCTTGACGACTTAAAACAGTCGGCAAATGCCTCAATTACCAATGTGAACTCGTTACTGGCATTGCAACCGGAACCGCACATGATTGCGACTTCATCTGCACGTGCTGCACTGTTGAATTTAACCCATTCGTTGGCGCATGAGTTTACTCAGTATGGCGTTCGTGTGAACTCGATTTTACTCGGAATGGTCGAATCTGCGCAGTGGAAACGCCGTTATGAAACCCGTTCAGATTTAAATCTGTCATGGGAAGAGTGGACAGGCAATATTGCAAAAAATCGTGGCATTCCTATGCAGCGCTTAGGCCGTCCAGAAGAGCCTGCACGTGCTTTAGTTTTCTTGGCATCACCATTGGCATCTTACACCACAGGCTCGGCAATAGATGTCTCAGGTGGTTTTAACAAACATTTATAAATATCAGGTGCTGTCATGAAAAAGTTGATGATGATTGGTTTTGGTGCAATGGCAGCAGAAGTGTATGCCCACTTGCCTCAAGATCTGCAACTCAAGTGGATTGTAGTGCCATCTCGCAGCATTGAAAAAGTGCAATCACAAGTCTCTTCTGACATTCAAGTGATTTCAGATATTGAGCAATGTGATGGTACACCAGACTATGTCATTGAGGTGGCAGGTCAAGCAGCAGTAAAAGAGCATGCTCAAAAAGTTTTAGCGAAAGGCTGGACCATTGGTCTGATTTCGGTGGGTACTTTGGCTGATAGCGAGTTTTTAATTCAGCTTAAACAAACTGCTGAAAAAAATGATGCCCATCTGCATTTACTTGCAGGGGCTATCGCAGGTATTGACGGTATTTCTGCTGCTAAAGAAGGTGGCTTGCAAAAGGTCACTTATAAAGGCTGTAAAAGTCCAAAAAGCTGGAAGGGTAGTTATGCAGAGCAATTGGTCGATTTAGACCATGTTTCAGAACCTACGGTCTTTTTTACTGGAACTGCCCGTGAAGCTGCCATGAAATTTCCGGCCAATGCCAACGTTGCAGCAACCATTGCACTTGCAGGGCTTGGAATGGATGAAACCATGGTTGAGTTAACTGTTGATCCAACTATCAACAAGAACAAACACACCATTGTGGCGGAAGGTGGCTTTGGACAAATGACCATTGAACTGGTGGGTGTGCCGCTGCCAAGTAACCCGAAAACATCAACTTTGGCTGCGCTTAGCGTGATTCGTGCTTGTCGCAACAGTGTAGAAGCAATACAGATTTAAGAAGGATTTGATCATGGCAAAGGAAATTTATATTGCGGGTGAATGGCGATTAGGCCGTGGTGCAGTCATTCAAAGCCTATTTCCGGCAGATCAGTCGGTAAACGCTGAGCTTTCAACAGCAACGCTTGAAGATGTAAATGAAGCAATTGAAAAAGCGGATCAGGCTTGGCGTCAACCGAGCTGGAGAAACAGCTTGCCGCATGAGCGCGCACGTATTCTCTATAAAGTTGCAGATATTATTGAAGCGCGTGTAGATGAATTAGCGAAATTACAAACCCGCGATAATGGAAAGCCTTTAACCGAAACTCGTGGTTTAGTGATGAGCGCGGCGGCAACTGCGCGTTATGTTGCAGCAGCATGTGAAACGCTGAACGATGAGCTCACCACTCAGCGTGCTCCAGACTTTATGACCATGAGTGTGCATGAACCTGTAGGCGTTGTGGCAGCAATTACCCCTTGGAACTCTCCAATTGCGAGTGAAGTTCAAAAGCTTGCTCCAGCTTTGGCAGCAGGAAATGCCGTGGTGTTAAAACCAGCAGAAGCAACTTCACTCATTGCTTTAGAGCTTGCCAAAATTTTTGAAGAAGCAGGTTTACCAAAAGGCTTACTTAGTGTGTTAGTGGGACGTGGTTCTATCATTGGTGACGCAATTGCTCAGCACCCATTGGTTCGTAAAATTTCTTTTACAGGTGGAACAACCACGGGGCGTCATTTGGCACACATTGCCGCTGATAAACTCATTACCACTTCGCTTGAGTTAGGTGGTAAGTCACCAACTATCGTTTTACCAGATGCAGATGTCGAACTGGCTGCTAAAGGTGTGGCTTACGGTATTTTTAGCTCGGCAGGCC
This sequence comes from Acinetobacter sp. AOR01_HL, assembly GCF_027855455.1. NCBI lineage: Bacteria > Pseudomonadati > Pseudomonadota > Gammaproteobacteria > Moraxellales > Moraxellaceae > Acinetobacter > Acinetobacter sp. AOR01_HL. The sequence continues at coordinate 97,544 of NZ_JAKTIM010000019.1, forward strand.
AAGCGTGTATCGCAGGTTCTCGCTTGTTTATTCATAGCAGTCTTTACGATCAGTTTTTAACGCGTTTGGTTGAAATTACTAAAGGCTTACGTGTGGGTCATCCGGAACAAGCTGGTGTGCATTTAGGGCCACTGGTCAATGACAAACATTTGCAGTCAGTTGACCGCTATGTGCAACTTGCTAAAAGCGAAGGTGGTCAGGTTCTGATTGGTGGTGAGGCACTTACGACTGGTGACTATGCCAAAGGAAGCTATTACTTACCGACCATTATTACGGGCTTAAATAACAGTGCTCAAACCTGTCAGGAAGAAATTTTTGGTCCTGTTTTAGTCGTTATGAAATACGACAACGAGCAAGATTTAATTGCCCAAGCCAATGACAGTTGTTTTGGTCTTGCTGCAGGTATTTGGACTGAAAGTTATCGTAAAGCTTGGCGTATTGCACGTGCATTAGAAGTGGGAACGGTATGGATTAATACCTACAAAAAATTCTCGATTAGTGCACCGTTTGGTGGCTTTAAAGACAGTGGGATCGGGCGCGAAAAAGGCCGTTTGGGCATTTTATCGTACATGCAACAAAAGAGTATTTATATGGGGCTGAATGAACAGCCTAACCCTTGGTGCGATTAATAAATTCAAGGACTGAAAACAAATTTTGAGGAACAGACATGACTGAACGTGTAAATGTAGGCGAAGCAATCGCAAGAGTTTTAGAAGCGCACCAAGTTGATAGTATTTATGGTGTTATTTCCATCCACAATTTACCTATTGCCGATGCAGTGGGTCGCCGTGAAAAAATGCGCTTTGTTGCAGCACGTGGTGAAGCGGGTGCGGTTACTATGGCAGATGCACACTCACGCTTTAAAGGCCTAGGGGTAGCGTTGACCAGTACGGGTGCTGGGGCAGGTAATGCAGTAGGTTCACTGATTGAAGCAATGAATGCAGGTAGCCCTGTATTGCATTTAACGGGTCAAGTTGAGCGTGAATATCTCGACCGTGATGCAAGCTTCATTCATGAAACCAAAGACCAACTTACATTCTTACGTGCATCAAGCAAAGCGGCGTTCCGTATTACCAGTCCAGACAATGCCGTTGGTGTGATTCGTGAGGCTATTCGTGTCGCAACTACAGTTCCAATGGGACCAGTTAGTGTTGAGTTACCAATTGATGTACAAGCAGCAGAAATTGATTTACCACTTAATCTTGGGCCAGTGAAAGCACTTGAATTGCCACAGGCAGAGCAAGCTGAAATTGATCTTCTTGTAAGCGAGATCAAAAAAGCAAAACGTCCGATTTTCTGGATTGGTGGTGGTACTTTAAATAGCGTTGCCGAAGTTAAAGCAATTGCAGATTTAGGTATTCCAGTTGTTTCATCGACTCATGCTCGTGGGGTGTTGCCAGATGATCATCCACGTAGCTTAGGTGCGTTCCATAACTCGGCAGGTGTTGAGCAGTTATTAAAAGATGCCGACCTGATGGTGGTAGTGGGTTCTCGTTTACGTAGTAATGAAACAAAAACTTATTCGGTTGAATTCCCTGAAAATATTATTCAGATAGATGCAAACCCGGTGGCTCAGCAACGTAATTACAAAATTCGCAACTTCATTTGTGGCGATGCCAAAGATGTCTTAACACGTGTGTTAGAACAGCTTCAAGGAACTTCAAAAGTTGACGCCGATTACGATGCTGCTGTAGTGGCTGCTAAACAGGCTGCAATTGATGCACTGCGTAAACAAATCGATCAGTACGCTTTAATTTGTGATCACTTACGTGCAGCTCTACCTCAAGATGGCATTTTTGTACGTGACATCACCATGTCGGGTAGTACATGGGGCAGCCGTTTATTCCCGGTACAAGCACCAAACCAAAACATCCACTCGCTTGCGGGTGCAATTGGTTTAGGTCTTGCAACAGCAATCGGTGCTTCGATTGCTAACCCTGATAAAAAAGTAATTGGTTTAGTCGGTGATGGCGGCTTAATGCTTGGTATTGGTGAAATTGCAACTATGGTGCAAGAAAACACCAATATGGTCCTAATGATTATGAATGACGGTGGTTATGGCGTAATGCGTGGCATTCAAAATAACTACTTCGGTGGTCGTCAGTATTTCAATGAATTGCATACACCGGACTACAAACTTCTTGGCGAATCAATGGGTGTGAAAAGCTGGAAAGTCGGTAGTGCAGAAGAGTTTAAAACGGTTATTCAAGAGGCTGTCGCTTTTGAAGGGCCAACTGTGATCGAGCTCGATATGAACTCGATTGGACCATTAAACTTCGCGGGTCCACCGCAAAAGAAACTGTATTAACCAGTTTGGATGGTTTAGTACATATGCGATGGGAGCTGCTAAGCCATCCTTTTTTTTAGATAAATTTTTTTGTCTAAAAAACAATAAAAACGAAGTTTTACAGGTAAAACAAATAAAGTTCCAGCAGGACGCTGGAACTCAATCAAGGATGTAGAGATGAAAAAGACTTCATTGATCATGGCATTCATTGCACCGCTTACGCTGGGGGTAAGCGTCAATGCATTTGCAAAAGACTCATTGCTTGAATGGAAAAGTGATGATGGCACGGATTCATTAAAGTTAGGTGGGGTGGTTCGGTTAAATCAACGTTATGAAGATTGGGAAGGGCCAAACCGTGGTTTTGGTAAGCTACATTTTGATATTTTCAGGGTAGATCTCAAAGGTAAATTTGATGATGCCTATATCAATGCCAGTTATATGGTTCAAGACCAACAGAAAACGTCCATTGAAAAAGCATATGTCGGCTATAACTTAGATGCCAATAACAGCATTGAAGCAGGTTTAGTTTATAAGCCTTTTACGATTTATCCTTATCCGCAAAATGGCTGGACCTATCACATCCCATTCTTTTTAGGTTATGGCAACAATATTGCGCCGGGGATTAACTGGAATTATCACAACAAAGATTGGGATGTAAAACTGGGTTATTACCCACAAATGTTAGAGACGAACTTGCGTTATTCCCCTGAGAGTGCAACTTATGATGACTTGGCAGGAAATGCATTTCCATCTCAAAAAGCTTATCAGAATGAAAAACGTCATCAGTTTAATACCCGAATTGTTCGTAAGTTAGAAACTGATTTCGGTAAGCAAGAGTTCGGTGTATCGGGTGCAATTGCCCAGCTTCATAATGATATTACCGATAAAGATGGCAAATATTATGCAGTCGGTTTACATACTGAAAACAACTACAAACGCTTTAATTTACAAAGTTCGGTCATTCATTATCAATACGATGCTAAAAATCCGGATGGTGTAAATAGTGATATGACTTTGATGGGGGCGAATGGTCTTACACCTGCTTATTTCATTGCTTCGGAAGGTACCATTGCCAGTTTAAACCTTGCTTATACGTTGCCGGTGACGAATATGGGCAAGTTAAAAGCCATTAAGTTTTATAATGACTATAGTTATCTCGATAAAAAACGTGATGATTGGTCAGATTCGCAAATGAACACTACAGGAATGATGTTTATTGCTTCACCATTTATGGTTTGGGCAGATTATACCTGGGGGAAAAACTCTAACATTATTGGTGGGGCAACCAACTCAACAGGGTATACCTCTGCAACTTCACCAAATAGTGATAAATGGCTATACCGTATTAACTTTAATATCGGGTTTACTTTCTAAAATAAGCAGCATTAAAAAAAACCACGCAATCGGCGTGGTTTTTTATTTAATAAGTGAAAATTTTTAATACCTGTTTTTTTCAAACTTATTCCAAAACACAAAGGCAGTTACAAAGGCCAAAATGGTTAGCGCGAAAATATAATACATCGCACCAATATCACTATATTGACTGAGCCAATGAACTAAAGGCAGCGTCATACCGCCAACAATTGCATACGATAAATTATAAGAAAATGAAATGCCTGAGAAGCGAACAGGCGCGGGGAACATTTTAACCATACTGCTCGACACCATGCCGACAGTACCAGAGCATAGACCCAACAACATATATAAACCAAAAATGGTTGAATGTGCCGCGTGCCCCAAACTGTTATAAAAAACTGCCGCTGTAAGTGCCACAGCAAGCGCACCGACCATCATGACTTTGCCACAGCCAAAACGGTCAGCAAAATAGCCTGCCAAAATACAGCCCACCATTTGCATGACAATGGCTGCACTTTGCATTTCAAAAGTCTGTGCGCGCTCAAAGCCAAATGAACCAATCAACAAATTTGGCATGGCTAAAATCACCACCACCACACATCCCGTTAAAAACCATGTAAATAACATGCCAGTTGCAACGGCTGTTTTATGTGTTTTTAAGACTTGCTTCACTGGCATTTCTTTAGAAATTTCTTTACGGGCCTGCATGGCTTTAAACACAGGGGTTTCTTTCAAATACGTTCTTAAATAAAGTGCAACGAGTCCAAAAATACCACCCACAATGAAAGGAATACGCCATGCCCAGTCATGGATTTGTCCTTCACTAAAATTAAGTGAAATCCATAAAGACATGAGCGCGCCTAGTAAAATTCCTAAAGACAGCCCAGCGGTGAGTAAACCATTGGCCAGTCCGATTTTTCTTTCAGGCACGTGTTCAGATACAAAGGTCCATGCGGCTGGAATTTCACCCCCAATCGCAATCCCTTGTACCACACGCATAAGTAACAAAAGTAGCGGTGCCAAATATCCGATATTTTCAAAGGTAGGCAATATCCCGATAAATAGGGTAGGCAGCGCCATGAGCAAAATAGAAAGCGAAAATAGTTTTTTACGCCCGACCAAATCACCAAAATGGGCCATGACAACCCCGCCTAAGGGCCTAAAAAAATAACCTGCTGCAAAAATGCCGTAAGTATTGAGCATGGCCCAAAACGGACTAAGTGTGCTTGGGAAAAAGAGGTCGGAAATGATTTTGGCGTAAAACACATAAATCACAAAATCGTAAAACTCTAAAGCTCCACCCAATGAAGAAAGGGCAAGAGTTCGTTTATCTTCTTTATTAAGATAGTTCGCGTCCTGCAAAGTTAATTCCTGATCCATTTTTTACTTAATTGTTGTAATTGAAGTTTGGATATTAATGGAAAAGTGAAGTAAAAGTAAATGGAGGAAATTTGTTCTATAGGGCAACGCCGATTGGACTTACGCAGATCAAAAAGCTTTAAAACAAAAAATGCTTTAGATGAAACAAAAACAGATGTAGGAATGACTTTTCTTTTGTTTCGTTCAGCGACACAATAAAACTTGTCATAGCCAGTTTAATAAGAGATTCAAAGGATGAGTGTAGTTTTACCTGTCGCGAAGCGTGGTGAAGATATTTTAAAACTAATTGCGGCTCCCGTTTCGGCAAATGAGTTAAACAGTAATTGGCTTTATCAGCTTGCTGACGCTATGCATGCAACAATGCTTGAGCGTAATGGAGTGGGGATTGCTGCACCGCAAGTTTATATCTCTAAACGCGTTATTATTGTGGCTTCTCGACCAAATCCACGCTATCCGGATGCGCCTGAAATGAATGCTGTGGTCATGGTAAATCCAGAAATTTTAGAATTTTCGAGTGAAACGTGTTTGGGCGAAGAAGGCTGCTTAAGTGTACCGGATGAGCGTGGACAAGTTGAACGTGCAGAAATGGTTAAGGTGAAATACTTAACACTTCAGGGTGAAGCAGTTGAAACAATTTTTCACGGTTTTCCTGCTCGTATTGTTCAACACGAGGTCGATCATTTAAATGGAATCTTGTTTGTAGAAAGAATAAGCTAATCTTCAGTTTAAAGTTTTGAAAAACCTATAATGAGCTTGAAAAGGATAAGTCATCGGAATTAAAATACTTATATCGTGATATTTAAATCATTACAAAAGATATAATTTTAATATTATCAGCAGGTTGTGCTGAAATTTTGCGCGATGTTGTAAATCTCCTCATTTAAGGTTCCTAACCATGAAAACCCCTCTCCCAGAATATTTGGCAAATGTTATTGAAGCCTGTGACATCGATAACAGCGGTCATCTCGCCGATTATATTCCTGAGTTGGCAAATGCAAACCCAGATCGATTAGCTTTAGCAATGTCTACGGTAGACGGTGAAATTTATTCGGTTGGCGATGATGATGTTGAATTCACCATACAATCGATTTCTAAACCATTCGTATATGCTTATGTTTTACAACAGCTTGGCATTGATGCAGTACTTGCGAAAGTAGGAGTAGAGCCTTCAGGGGAAGCCTTCAATGAAATTTCACTGGGTAAAGATGGTCGTCCAAAAAACCCGATGATCAACTCTGGCGCAATTACGACACATTCATTAATTCAGGTCAAACATGGTTTACATAGCGCAGAAATTCTACGCCGCTTTATGAGCGAGCTTGCAGGTCGCGAATTAAGTTTTGATGAGTCTGTTTATGATTCTGAAGTCAAAACCGCTTACCGTAATCTTTCGATCGGTTATATGTTACGGACTGTCGGAATTTTAGAAACTGACCCAGTCGATATTGTGAATGGGTACATTCGTCAATGTGCGATTTTGGTTACGGTTAAAGATCTAGTACGTATGGGCAGTGTACTTGCCAATGGTGGGGTTGACCCTAAAACTGGAAAGCGTTTGTTAAACCGATCTGTAGTTAGACAAGTACTCAGTGTTATGATGAGCTGTGGTATGTATGATGCCGCGGGTGACTGGCTTTCAACTGTCGGTATTCCTGCTAAAAGTGGTGTAGCAGGCGGTATTTTGGGTGTGCTGCCGGGGCAGGTCAGTATTGCTGCTTTTTCACCTCGACTAGATGAGCACGGTCATAGCGTTCGAGGAATCGATATTTTAGAGCGATTATCTCGTGACATGGGATTACATCTCATGGAAGGTACGCCTTCTGCACAAACGATTGTACAAAGTCATTACCGTACAGGAAAAGATGCATCGTTAAGTGTGTATGTGCTTCGAGGGGTATTGAAATTTACCGAAGCTGAAATGTTGTTGCGTATTTTACAAGACGAGACCACTGACCAAAGCACAATCGTGATTGATTTAACCCAGATTTCACTTATCCACGATGTGGGTAAACGTATGTTCTTAGAAGGTGTAGATCGTCTGATTGATGATGGCCATACTCTTGTTTTAGTCGATCCTGAACAACGATTAGATCATGCAAGAACAGCTAAAGATCGAGAACTTCATGTTTATCATGATTTCGATGATTTGCTTGAAAAGCATGAGATCCCTGCAAAAAAAAAGACTTATAGCGACATCGCAGCACTTCTAAACTGCTGAGGTGTTTTACCTAGATGTCGCTTAAACATCGCACTGAACGCGCTGGGGTTGGTATACCCCAGTGACTCTGAAATTTGAGCAATAGATTCGCCATTCGCAATTTTACTCAAGGCAAGTGCAATATGCATTTGCTGTACCCATGCCCGATAAGATAGCCCCGTTTCTTTCTGGAACATACGCATTAAAGTTCTAGAACTCGCGCCAATATCATCAGCCCAATCTGTTAAATCTCTTGAATGGTTAGGCGTATGTAATAACTCTTGGCAAATTTTTAAGAGTCTTTTGTCTTTCGGCCACGGTATCTGGATAGGCAATAAATTGGCTCGCTGTATTTCTTCAAAAATCAAAATTTGTAAAGAACGGGAAAGCTCTTGAGAGGTTGCTGTATTTGGTATTTTCTCTCGTTCAATTTCATTTAAACGTATTAAAAGTTCATGCAGCAGGTTACTCACCCGAATAATAAAGCAATGTTGTCCCATTCGAGCGGCTGCATTTACTTCAACCAGTGCCGTATTTAACTTAACGTGACTCAGTGAAATCACACTGTGCTCTACATTTGCCGGAATCCATAACGCACACATGGGCGGCACAATCCACACATGATTAGGTGTAAACACCTGAATGTTGCCAGTGGACGCATATAAAAACTGAGCACGCGTATGTGTATGAGTAGGCGTGATTTCTCGGTAAGAATGTTCGGAAGAGAGTCCAATCACCAGTTCAGACAAATCGGACTGAATAAGAGAATCGGACATAAACTATCCTAAAAATTGTCACTTATACAATGATTATTGGAAGATAACTTTATAAGCGACAATTTACAATAAGCATCTCATTTAAAAATATTGGAGTTTTTCAGGTATGACGTCTTCAATACAATTGAAAGATGGTATTGCCAATACCGTTGCAAATGATCAGTCTCAAGGAATGATTATTAAAATTGTAGGCGCCGTGGCGGTTGCACATTTACTGAACGATTTAATTCAGGCAGTGCTACCAGCCATCTATCCAATGCTAAAAGCAAACTTTTCGCTGAGTTTTGCGGAGGTTGGCCTGATTTCGTTTGTATATCAAATTACAGGTTCGCTGCTACAGCCTTGGATTGGACTTTATACCGATAAACATCCAAAACCGTATCTTCTTCCACTCGGAATGGTCGTCACATTCTGCGGCATTATTTTGTTAGCCTTTTCGCCAAGTTTTGCCGTGTTGTTATGTGCATCTGCACTGATTGGAGTCGGGTCCGCAACCTTTCATCCAGAAGCTTCACGGGTGGCACGAATGGCATCGGGCGGGCGCTTCGGTACAGCTCAGTCGACTTTCCAAGTGGGCGGAAACACAGGTACTGCGATTGGCCCATTATTAGCAGCGTTATTAATTGTTCCATTTGGGCAGCATGCAGTTGCGGGTTTGGTGATATTTGCACTTTTAGCGATTTGGGTTTTATTTGGCGTAAGCCGTTGGACCGTGAGTCATGCTAAAAGTCAGGTAGTTGCGCGTGCTGCTCATGCACATACAAAATTGCATGGTCGTAAGCTCATTATCGCCTTGGGCACAATTAGTTTGTTGATGTTTGCCAAATTTACCTACATTGCGAGCATTAGTAACTACTTTACCTTTTACTTAATTCAAAAGTTCCATATCAACATTCAAACAGCTCAATTACACTTATTTGCCTTTTTGGCAGCTGTGGCTGTAGGTACATTTGCGGGTGGCCCAATTGGCGATAAGATTGGCCGTAAAGCTGTGATTTGGGTTTCATTTGTTGGTATGGCACCGTTTGCATTAATGATGCCGTATGCAAACTTATTTTGGACAACAGTTTTTTCAATTATTGCTGGTTTGGTGTTGTCATCGGCTTTTGCAGCGATGGTGGTGTATGCGCAAGAAGCTGTTCCGGGCCGTGTGGGTATGATTGCAGGTTTAATGTTTGGCCTTATGTTTGGGGTAAGTGGTATTGCCGCAGCGGGGCTAGGACATTTAGCGGATATTAATGGCATTGAATGGGTATTTGGTTTATGTTCATTGTTGCCATTACTTGGTTTTGCAACAGCACTTTTACCAAACACAAAGGTTAAATAAATGAAAAGACTCTCAGCCATATTCCGCTGAGAGTCTTTTTCATATGGACATAGTCTCAATTAGAAACACTATTTTTGAATACCAAACGTAAATACGGTGACACTGTTATAAGTTTGATTTGGGTTTAAACGTGTAGACGGGAAAGATGGTTGATTCGGGCTGTCTGGAAAATGCTGCGTTTCTAATGCTAGCGCGTCTGCTTGTCGGTAGAGTACCCCATTTGCGCCAACAATATTTCCGAGTAAATGATTGGCTGTATACATTTGGACACTTGGTTCAGTGGTTAAGACTTGCATGGTCCGTTTAGATTTTGGGTCAACCACGATCGCTGCAAGATTGAGTTTCCCTTGAGACTTTTGATTAATTACCCAAGTTTGATCATAGCCATATCCATAGGCCAATTGCTGATTATTTGCTCGAATATCTTTCACAATTGCTTTAGGCTTCCGAAAGTCAAAAGGCGTACCTGCAACTGAAGCAATTTCACCTGTGGGTAAAGAGTTTTGATCGGTTACTAATATACGGTCTGCATTGAGTTGTACTACATGATCTAGTACGCCATAAGGATTGTTTCCAGCGCCTGATAAGTTGAAATAACTATGATTGGTAAGGTTGACGACTGTAGGCTGATCAGTTTTGGCTTTATATTCAATCTTGAATTCATTTTGATCTGAAAGACTGTAGATTACTTCTACATTTAATTTTCCAGGAAAACCTTGATCACCATTTGGACTAGTTAACTTAAGAGAAGCTTTAACGGTTTCACCTTGAGAAACGAGGGGCTTAACTTGCCAAACACGTTTATCAAAACCAGGATTGCCGCTATGTAATGAGTTCGGGCCATTATTTTTTTCGAGGTTATACGTTTTTCCATCTAAGCTAAATTTAGCATTGCCAATCCGGTTCGCATAACGACCAATTAATCCGCCAAAATGAATACCTTCCTTGGTATCAGTGACTTCATAGCCTTTTAAGTCATCAAAGCCCAAAACGATATTATTTTGTTTGCCTTGGGCATCGGGAGTCAAGATTTGTGTAATTACACCACCAAAACTAATAAAAGATACCGAGACTCCATTGTTATTACTCATGGTGTATAGATCAACTTTTTGGCCATTTTGAGTCGTACCATATGGTTTTACATTTAACGTTGCTGCATTTGCAATTTGCGCAAAGCTATAAACCGTAATACCTAAAATTGCTAATTTTTTCATGCTTATACTCTATTTTGTAATAGTAAGACTGGATGAATATAAGATTGATTTTTCATCTTTTTAAAGAGGTTTTTATTATATATAGTGTTAATAATAATCGATCAGTTAATGCTGAGTACTGAACAGCCGATACCATTTAGGGTTATAAACAAATTAACTTTATTAGCAAACTTCAACAATAAGCTATTTTTATGAATTATCCCAACTCGGTTTTAAAGTTTTCACTTGGTCTTAATGGCATGTCATTTGATGTAGACAGCCAACATATTCACCTTGAGCAGGGCTTAGGTTTTATTAATTCAAAAAGTATCAGCAATGGTGTTATTGATGAGCTTGCGATTGAAAAGATGATTTATTTTATTGAAGAAATCATCGAGTCGCAGCCACTCAGAAATCTCAATATAAATGGTATAGCCGTTACGGCTGATACCACCATGGCACAACTGAGTGAGTTATTTTTTAGTGCTAAAAAGCAAATCAGCCGTACTGAGCTTGAGCATGGATTTAATAGTTTTATTGAGCGTTTGAGTTACTACACAAACCAAGTAGCCCCAGATCAACTTTATATTTTTACCTACTTTGTATTTATCCGAGAGATGATGCATCACTTACGAGTTGAGCAAATTCAGATCATTTAAGAAATGATTTCTCAGCCTGCCAATTCATCATGAATCCAGTTTAAAAATAGCTCAATTTTAGGAATAAATTGGTGGGTTCTTGGATATACCAAGTGATGAGCAGAGATTGGAATCGATAGCTCATCTGCAAAAACTCTAACCAACTTTCCAGATTCTAAATAATTTTGGGTAAGCAAATTACTTTCTAAAACAAAACCTAGCCCGTGTGTGGCCGCCTCAAGTGACATATAAGAGCGGTCAAAACTCAAAGTGTAGGGAAACTCAGGAATGCTTAAACCCTGATGGGCAAACCATTGGGGCCAAGTCACTAAGGTTGAACGCGATAAAATTAGTTCTTTCTTTAATAAATCTTGAGGTTTATGAACCGGACTACGTTCCAGTAGCTTAGGGGACGCAAGCACTTCAAGCTTTTCATTACGAATGGTTCTGATTTCTACCCCTGTCCAGTTGGGTAAACCATGACGAATATCAATATCGATCTTATCGCGGGTAAAGTGCAAATTTTCATACGAACACGATAGGTTAACCTGAATCATGGGGAACTTTTCTTTAAATGATTCAAGGCGAGGGAGTAACCAAAGTAAACCAAAACTTGGGGATGAATGAATATATAAACTGTCTTTAGGGCTTTTATCGGCAGCTTTTTCTGTGGCTAACATCAGATTATGCAAAATGGTGGTGACATCTTGAAAATAGCGTTCACCTGAAGGAGTAAGTGTCACACCACGGGCACCACGAATAAATAAACTCTGCCCAATCATTTCTTCAAGCTTAGCAATTTGATGGCTCACTGCCGAAGGGGTGAGATTTAAATTCTCTGCTGCCTTAGCAACATTGCCGAAACGGGCGGTTTGTTCAAAAGCCTGTAATGTTTTAATTGAGGGCATTTGGTTGAAATTGTTTTCACTACTATCCATGAAATGATCCGTTTTTATCCCTAAAACTTATTTGAAAATAGCATAGGCATGAATTTTTTTCATGCCTTGTTGAATTCGACATGATTGCTGGGCTTTGTGAAAAAAGGGATTCTAAGTCAGAACTCAGGAAATAAAGCGTAAAAGAGGATTCAACATGTTACTACAAGGAAAAGTGGCATTAATTACGGGTGCAGCATCAGAACGTGGAATTGGGCGAGCAACCGCAGAAATATTTGCACAACAAGGTGCCAAAGTCATTATTGTTGATTTAGATCTTGCCCAAAGCCAAAACGCTGCAAAGGCGCTTGGCGAAGGACATATGGGTCTTGCTGCCAATGTTGCAAATGAAGAGCAGGTCAAAGCTGCTGTTGAACAAGCGCTACAGCACTACGGAAAGATTGATATTTTAATTAACAATGCGGGCATTACTCAGCCTATCAAAACACTTGATATTCAACGCAGTGATTATGATCGTGTTTTAGATGTCAGCCTACGCGGAACGCTTATTATGTCGCAAGCGGTTATTCCATCTATGAAAGCAAATGGTGGTGGAAGTATTGTCTGTCTATCTTCAGTTTCAGCACAACGTGGTGGCGGTATCTTTGGCGGACCGCATTATAGCGCTGCAAAGGCAGGCGTGTTAGGTCTGGCAAAAGCGATGGCTCGTGAGTTTGGTGGTGACCAGATTCGTGTAAATTCTCTTACTCCAGGTCTAATCCAGACTGATATTACTGGCGGTTTAATGAATGATGACCGTCGTCACGACATTCTGGCTGGTATTCCGCTGGGCCGTTTAGGTAAAGCACAAGACGTTGCAAATGCAGCACTATTTTTGGCAAGTGACCTGTCAGCTTATTTGACTGGTGTAACACTCGATGTAAATGGTGGCATGCTTATTCATTAAACGCTCACCATTTAAATAAAAATAGAATGATGGCCACAAGAGGATACTGTGGCCAAATGTAAAGGGATTCGCATGATGGATACAGTATTTTCATCTGAAGTAGATACAACGGTTCGTAAATCGGCGTATCGAAAAATTGCATTTCGGCTCATGCCATTTTTAATGCTTTGTTATTTTTGTGCCTATTTAGATCGGGTAAATGTGGGTTTTGCCAAGCTCCAAATGATGAGCGATTTACAGTTTAGTGAAGCTGTATATGGGTTAGGCGCAGGGATTTTCTTTATTGGTTACTTTCTCTGTGAAGTACCAAGTAATATTGTGCTTCATAAAGTAGGTGCACGGCGTTGGATTGCCCGAATCATGATCACATGGGGCATTTTGTCAGGCTGTTTTGCTTTTGTTCAAACTGAATGGCAATTTTACACCTTACGTTTTTTATTGGGTGTCGCCGAAGCTGGACTAGCTCCGGGTTTGTTGCTCTACCTCACTTACTGGTTCCCATCTTACCGCCGCGCACGCATGACCGTACTTTGGTTTATCGCGATTCCAATTTCAGGAATGATTGGTGGCCCACTTTCAGGCTTAATCATGGACCGAATGAGCGGCGTACATGGCTGGTTTGGCTGGCAGTGGATGTTTGTAATTGAGGCCATTCCTACCGTACTTGTTGGCCTATTGGTACTCGCTGTTTTAAAAGATTCAGTTCAAGACGCTAACTGGTTAACCCAAGACGAAAAAAATTTGGTGAAGCAAGAGCTTGCTCAAGATAACCAGCACAAAGAAGGCCATGCAAGCGTCAAAGAGTTCATCGCGGATAAACGCTTATGGCTACTGGCAGGTATTTACTTTTGTGTCGTGATGGGCCAATACGCCATTACATTTTGGCTACCAACTCTTATTCGTAACTCTGGCATTAGTGATAACTGGCATATCGGTTTGCTCACAAGCTTGCCTTATATGTGTGCCATTGTAGTCATGATTTTGGCAGGACGTAGTGGTGACCATTTTCAAGAACGCCGCTGGCACTTAATTATCCCCATGTGTGCAGGCGCTATAGCACTCACATTTGCGACCTTATTCGCTTCAAATCTAACGCTCTCTTTAATTTGCCTTTGCATTGCAGCCTCAGGTGTGCTGACGGCATCCTCTTTATTCTGGATGTTACCGACCAACTTTTTGGGTGGTGTTTCCGCAGCGGCAGGTATTGCAGCAGTGAATAGCTTTGCCAACCTTGCCGGATTTTGCTCGCCGTATTTAATTGGTTGGATTACTACTAACACTGGTTCAAATGCAATCGGCATGTTCTTAATCACAGCAGTATTAATTTTCGGTGCCAGTCTGGTTCTGCGTGTTCCGGCAAAACTGGTCAATCGTTAATAAGGAATAGTAAATGACAATGTTAAATGTTGATAAAGCAGGCCAAATTGCCGAGTTGCAACAACGTGCCTACCACATTCGCCAGCATGCTTTACGTATGGGGCAAGTACAAGGCCAAGGCTATGTTGGGCAAGCTTTGGGTGCAGCAGATCTACTGGCAGTATCTTATTTCCATGCCATGAAATATCAGCCAGAAAACCCCGAATGGGAAGGGCGTGACCGTTTTTATCTTTCTATTGGGCACTATGCAATTGCACTCTATGCAGCCTTAATTGAAGCAAAAATTATCCCGCGTGAAGAGCTTGAAACCTACGGTGCAGATGACAGTCGTCTACCGATGTCGGGTATGGCTTCTTACACACCGGGTATGGAAATTACAGGTGGCTCATTGGGTCATGGTCTTGGAATTGCAGTCGGTGCATGTCTAGGGCTAAAACAGAAAAAGTCGGATGCTTTTGTCTATAACTTACTGTCCGATGGAGAGCTAAATGAAGGCTCAACATGGGAAGCCGTGATGTCTGCTTCGCATTGGAAACTAGATAACCTGATTGCCATTATTGATGTGAATAATCAGCAGGCAGATGGGCACTCAAGCGAAATTTTAGCGTTTGAGCCAATTGTTGATCGTTGGCAGTCATTTGGTTGGTATACCCAACGTGTAGATGGCAACAACATGGAAGCTCTGCTTGAGGCATTCGATCAGGCACGAAACCATCAGGGAGCATGCCCAAGAGTCATTATTTGTGACACCAAAATGGGTAAAGGCGTGTCGTTCTTGGAAAGCCGCGAAAAAACACACTTCATTCGTGTTGATGAACATGAATGGGACGACGCTTTAAATATTTTGACCCACTACGGACAGTAAGGAATACGCCATGAGCCAGTTAGCCAATCCCCCTAAGAAAAAACTAACCACTTCGGCAATGATTGCTTCTATTGCTGCCGAGGGCCAACCGACCAAACCAGCTCCATTTGGACATGCACTGAATGCCTTGGCAAAAGAGCGTGACGATATCGTGGGTTTGTCAGCGGATTTATCAAAATATACTGATCTACATATCTTTGCCAAAGAAAACCCAGACAAGTTTTACCAAATGGGCATGGCAGAACAACTTTTGATGAGCGCAGCAGCAGGACTTGCTCGTGAAGGATTTGTTCCTTTTGCAACAACTTATGCTGTGTTTGCATCACGCCGTGCCTATGACTTTATTTGTATGGCCATTGCGGAAGATAACCTCAATGTCAAAATTGTGGCGGCACTCCCGGGGTTAACCACGGGCTATGGCCCAAGCCATCAGGCAACGGATGATATTGCGATTTTTCGTGCTATGCCGAACTTGATGGTTATCGATCCATGTGATGCCTTGGAAATCGAACAGGCGATTCCTCAAATTGCCGCTCATAATGGCCCTGTATATATGCGTCTATTACGTGGGCAGGTTCCATTAGTACTCGATAAATACAATTACCAGTTTAAATTGGGTAAGGCACAGGTGATTAAACCGGGTAAAGACTTGCTCATTATCTCGACTGGTCTATTGACCATGCGTGCGCTTGAGGCAGCCGAAGAGCTTGAAAAAGAGGGCATTGAGGTTTCAGTGTTGCATGTGCCTACCATTAAGCCTCTAGATGAACAAACTATTTTGGATGAAGTCGCAAAAGGTGGCCGACCTGTTTTAACTGCCGAAAATCACTCAGTCATTGGTGGGTTAGGAGAAGCTGTCGGCTCACTACTTTTAAGAAATGGTCAACATCCTCGTTTTGACATGATTGGTTTGCCAGATGCATTTTTAGATGCAGGTGCATTACCCACTTTGCATGATCGATATGGTATTTCAACAGAAGCAGTTAAAGAGAAGATTAAGGCACATTTGAAGTAAAAGTAATGTGTACTTGGTATAAATAGTATCGAAAAGAAATCTCTTAATCTTAAAGATTGGGGGATCTTTTTATTTACGGATTGTTTAATCTAATTGCTAGATTAAATGATTTTATTGAGCATTTAAGCTATTACACAAGCCAAGTGTCTCCAGATCAGCTTTATGTTTTTACCTACTTTGTGTTTATTCGAGAGATGATGCATCACTTAAGAGTTGAGGAAATTCATGTAATGTGAGCATATAAAAGCTTATATGATATACAACTAGGCTTTTATAATTTTCCCTCAGAGGTGGATCAGGAAATTTGAACAACACTTATAAGTGATATTTTGCTCCCCAAATGATGTTATAAACATCAATATATGGAGTATTTTATGGCACGTAGACCAAGAAGAAATCATTCAAATGATTTTAAAGCTAAGGTAGCACTTGCTGCGATTAAAGCAGAAAAAACACTTGCTGAATTGAGTGCTGAATTTGATGTTCATCAAAACCAAATTATCGACTGGAAAAATCAACTGATTTCAGCTTCCTCGCAAGCTTTCGATCAATCAAAAGCTCCAACAGAACCACCCATCGATCTAAAAAAACTACATGCAAAAATCGGTGAGCAGGCATTAGAAATTGATTTTTTAGAAGGTGTGTTGAAGAAACTGGGCCGCTTCAACCACAAAAGTTAATCGATGACTCACTTCAGATTTCAGTATCTAAGCAAGCTCAGCTGCTGAAAGTCTCCCGTGGTTGTTATTACTATCGCCCAAAACCTGTGAGTGCATCAGATCTGAAGCTGATGCGGTGTATGGATGAGTTACATATGCAATACCCTTTTGCAGGTAGCCGTATGATGCGTGATTTGTTGAATCGTCAAGGACATCATATAGGACGACGTCATACACGTACTTTAATGAAGAAAATGGGCATTAATGCGTTATATTGCAAACCAAATTTAAGCCAGGCTAATCAAGCTCACCGCAAATATCCATATCTGCTCAAAGGATTGGCTATTCAGCGCAGTAATCAAGTGTGGTCTACGGATATAACGTATATCCCTATGGCAAAAGGCTTTGTTTATTTATGTGCTGTGATTGATTGGCATAGCCGCAAGGTACTTGCGCATAGAGTATCGATTAGTATGGAGGTTACATTTTGCATAGAAACATTAAATGAAGCTATTGAAAAATATGGTCGACCTGAAATATTTAATACAGACCAAGGCAGTCAGTTTACCAGTGATGCATTTATTGATGTATTGAAATCAAATG
>NZ_JAKTIM010000020.1:0-99650 GCF_027855455.1 Acinetobacter sp. AOR01_HL
AATCACAAGTAACTGTTTTTCAACAAGTTTCTATCTGCATCACCGCCGATGGATGTGCATTATAGACCATCTCATTCCCTTTGCAACCCCTTTTTATAGCATTTCATATCAAGCGGTCGTTTTTTACCCAAAAATGATAAAAATATTCATTTTTTATATAAACACGGTTGTAAAAGCAGCAATTTATCGAGCATTTTTTCGTTTTGATTCTTTTCTTGCCATCTTAAAGGTCGACAATCAATGTATTCACAATATCCACCTTCTCCTTGAAGACATTGATCATTCCAACTTAATTGATAACGAAAACTTCCTATGTATCCAGCAGCTAACCCAAATTTGTAATCACCACGACTTTCACCATAGAGTTCAAAAATAACTTTTCCATTTTTTTTACATTGCCAAGAAAACTCTCGTGGTAAATACATTTCTCGCCCATGCGGTGTTTCAACTTTTGGATAAACCCGGTGGATGTGGAAATTAACATCTTCGGTAAACGTGACGGGCGGCTTTCCTAGTTCTTGAATATCTAAACGTGAAAATAGAATGATATTCCACTGATTTCTTATTTGAGAAAGTGTAACTTGAGTTGTTTCATTCAAATTAATAATTTGGCAGGTATAAAAACATAAAGATAAAAAAGGTAAATGTAAGGCTCGAGCATGTTTAAATCGGCCTAATCCATTGACCTCATATTTCTGACCTTTATATAAAATCTCACCTTCACAGTGGCACAAAATAGACCAGTAGTCAGATATTCCCCACTGCAATGCTGATGAATTCGAAATGTCGGAAGGAGTTTGGACGATTAAATCACAACTCATTTCAGAATCGATTCGTCTAAGCTGAACTCTTGGGATTTGCCACTCAATAAGATCAGTTTTATCGAATTGATACCGACTAGGATTAAGCTGACATTGGCGTCGAATGGAATAAGTTTTTAAGTGCCCTACACTATGTAAGCTATTGCTAACTAGTACGGTTGCTGTATCAACTGCAGAAGTCACAATACCATTTGCGTTATAGCAAAGAGGGATTCTAGGCTGTCCGATTAGACTAATGTAATTAAAGTAACGAAGTGGTGCAGGCAGGTTAGGAAGAATTAAACCTTGATAGACAACTTTAAAAAAACCTCTGGCGGGCTGATAGACAACTCCCCCATTTGAGTTGAGGCTCAGTTGCTGTAATTGATTTTTTTCACTTATCAACTTAGGCATACTGAACCTCATCTAATTTTATGTTTTGATGGTCTCGTTATTTTTTTTAGCTAAAAGTGTGGTAACAAAACCTGATAGAGCATAGATGATTGATACAATCAAAATACCCATTGGAATATTATAAGTGATTGCTGCAAAAATCAGTACTACTGGCAACATAACTACAAAAGGAACACGCTTACGATCCATTTGCTTAAATGAATAATATTTAATATTAGAAATCATAAGTAGTCCTACAACCACCATGATGACCGCGTTAATGGTTTGAATAGCAATATCGCGTAAATCAAAAATGAACGGATAATCACGAGCTACCCATACGAGTGAAATAATGATAATCGCGGCGAGTGGACTAGCAATACCAATAAAATAGCGCTTATCAACCACTCCAATCTGAACATTAAATCGTGCTAAACGGAACGCGGCACAAGCGGTATAAACAAAACAGCATGCCAAACCGATACGGCCTAAGTCATGTAGACTCCAGCTATACATTAGCATTGCTGGCGCTACACCAAATGCTAACAAATCTGATAAAGAGTCATATTGCTCACCAAAAGCACTTTGGGCACCAATAGCTCTGGCAACACGCCCATCTAACCCATCAAATAATGCTGCAAGAAAAATGGCATAAATCGCTTGAGCAAATTCGCCATTCATACTTGCAATAATGGAATAGAAACCAGACAACAAAGCGGCTGTCGTGATTAAGTTAGGCCAAAGGTAAATACCTCTGCGCTTCACTTTTTGTCCTTCCGGATTATCTTCTTCTTCAACCACTTCGAACGTAATCCCATCAAAAGAATGTTCATTATGAGTTAAATCTTGCTCTGGTTTAGGCGCATTTGTCATTATTTTCTATTCCAAACATGTGCATTGATTTAGATTAATTATTACTCACCCACTAACCAGCGTACAGCGGCATGACCACCTGTTTCTTGCATACGTAAGTGAGGGAATAACCATTGTAGGGCTTGATCTGCTTGTTCGGAGAACTGCCAAGGTGGATTAATTACTAATAATCCACAACCATTCAAACCTACAGGTGTGTCATCTGGCCAAACACAAATTTCACAGATTAATTGACGGCGAATTCCAATTTTAAACATTTTCTTTTCAAAACGTTCAATCATTGCGCGATCTTTAATTGGATACCAAACCGCGAAGACACCTGTTGGCCATTTTTTATAAGCGCTTTGTAAAAGTTCAACCAATTGCGGGAAATCCTTACGCTCTAATTCGTAAGGCGGATCAATCATCACTAAACCGCGCTTTTCCTTTGGTGGAATTACGGCAAGCAAGCCTTCATATGCATCACGCTCATGCAAGCCCGCACGTTTATCATGAATGTTATGGCGTAATTGCTGAAATACATCACGCTGCATTTCAAATATTGTAGCCTTATCAATTTCACGCATACCTTGCAAAGCAAACCACGGAGAGCCCGGATAACTTCCCTTACCTTCTTGAGCACGTAATTCTTCTACAAGTTTTAGGTATTGCTGGATGGCTTCAGGAGCTTGGCGCTTTTCCATGTCAGAAAGCTGTACAAGACGATGAATACCTGTTAGGAATTCTCCTGACTTTTGTGCAGGTGCCTGAGATAGATCATATTTTCCTGCACCTCCATGCGTATCGATATAACGATAAGGTTTATCTTTAGCATTTAAACGGTTGAGAAGCTGTAGCAAAAGCACATGCTTCATAACATCTGCAAAGTTGCCCGCATGGAAATGGTGACGGTAATTCATGTTGACTTTAATTCCTCAATTCAACGATTAGTTTAACATGAAAAAAATATTCTTTCGTAAGGTTGTGATCATCTAAAATAAGGCTGCTTGATTTTCTTACGATCGATATGAGGTTATATGCGCTCTCAACCGCTTCCTGACTGCTGGAATCTGGACCAGATTTTAGATGACTTAAATGCTCATGGTTTCGCAATTGTGAACCAAGCTTATTCTGCTGAATATCATACTCAAGTTGCCAAAGAGTGTAGCCATCACTTTGATGAGTTTCGAGAAGCGGGTATTCAAAATGGTGTGGTGAGTACGATCCGAAGCGATCATATTTTATGGATTAACGAATCTCTTCCTGTTGCTGAGCAGCATGTAGAAACATTATCTTCATTTTGCCAGCATCTAAATCAAGCTTTCTTTTTAGGGATTAAAGAAGTAGAAGCACATTTTGCCTGTTATAACCCGGGTGAATTCTACGCATTACATCGAGATAACCCTCAGCAAAAAAATGATCGTATTATGTCTACCGTTTATTATTTACACCCTGAATGGCAAGATGACTGGGGTGGCCAATTACGCTTACAAGATAAAAACAATATTTGGCACATTATTACACCAGAGCCTAATCGCTTAGTTATATTCCAGAGCAATTTGCTTCATGAGGTTTTAGTTTCTAAACAGCAGCGCCTCTCTATTACTGCTTGGCTTCGTAGCGGAAACTCAATTTGGGTTTAAAAGAAAGCTCTTTAAATTTCTTAAATGGACCCGATATAAAAGATATTGATTAAAAAGGCGAAGGCGTATGTCTATTGAAACAAAAGCGATTGTGTCCAGAATTGGTGAAACAGACCAACTCTATTTAACTGAGAATACGCCCGAGCTTGCTTTGGAGCGTGCAGAATTACGTATGCAGCTCGTTACGTTAAGCCGTGTTCGCCAAGAACAAATTCACTTCTTGCAAGAAGCCATTGTTTTGCTGGAACAAGCTCGTATGGAATATGAAGAAATGCCAATGAGTTTGTATTTAAACCTATCGCTGCATTTAGCTAAAGCTTATATGCTTTATTTTGAGTTAAATAAGGAAAAACGCTTTGCGCTGATTGCTCAGCAAATTTTGAAACCTCTAGCTCATCATCAACATGGCGATATATATTTCTTCTTGGCTTATGCGTCAGCAGCACAGCAAGAGTCTGCACTAACTCGTCATTGGCTCACAAAATATTTATCAACCGCTCAATGTGATCTTGAGTTGCTTCATGAACATCCTATATTCAATCCAGTACGTCATGAACCATGGTATAAAAATTTAATTAAGTTAAGAACTCATTAACTTATTAGTAAAAAAGGCTTGTTAACTATAACAGGCCTTTTTTATTAGTTATTTTTTTACACTATCTTCATGTAATTGCTCATTCAGCTCATCAATAACTACAATCCATTCATCATCTTTTTCCCAATGACTTTTTAAAAAATCACTTTGGCCTTGGGACCAGAAAGAGGCCTCATGTAACTTCTGTTCAGCCGGCAATTGATGCGTTCTGATAAAATTTTCAATACTTGCATCATCAGAATCTAAACCCAATTGCTCAAATAAAAGTTGTAATGTCGGTTGTTGTTCAAACATTGTTATTCTCCCATGGCTTCTTTTCAATAATCTAACAACAATAGATGTGAGTTGCATATCTATGCCTATATTTTCTTGTTGTTTTTTGTTTGTTCTTATTAAATTTCACATATAAAAAAGCACCCTACAAGAGAGTGCTTTCCAACTCATCAAACTGATGAATTATTTTACCATGTCAGCAATTGCTGCACGTTCTTCTTCAAGCTCGTTTAGAGTGAAGTTGATACGCTCACGGCTGAATTCATCGATTTCTAAACCTTGAACGATTTTGTATTCACCGTTTTCAGTTGTTACAGGGAAACCGAACATAACGCCTTCAGGAATACCATAAGAACCGTCAGAAGGAACACCCATAGTTACCCATTTGCCGTTTGTACCAAGTGCCCAATCACGCATATGGTCGATTGCAGCGTTAGCAGCAGAAGCAGCAGAAGACAAACCACGCGCTTCGATAATCGCAGCACCACGTTTACCAACAGTTGGAAGGAATACGTCTTTGTTCCAAGCTGGATCGTTGATCTTGTCTTTTAAGCTTTCACCATTTGCAGTTGCAAAACGATAGTCAGCATACATAGTTGGAGAGTGGTTACCCCAAACTGTTAATTTTTCGATGTCAGCTACAGCAACACCAGCTTTTTGAGCAACTTGAGTCAACGCACGGTTGTGGTCAAGACGCAACATTGCTGTGAAGTTTTTCGCTGGAAGATCTGGAGCAGATTTCATCGCGATGTAAGCATTCGTGTTTGCAGGGTTACCTACAACTAATACTTTAACGTCACGGCTAGCAACTTCGTTTAATGCTTTACCTTGGCCAATGAAGATTTCGCCGTTAACTTTTAACAAGTCAGCACGTTCCATACCAGGACCACGTGGACGAGAACCTACCAATAACGCATAGTCAGCATCTTTAAATGCAACTTTAGGATCATCAGTCCCGATCATGCCAGCCAATAAAGGGAAAGCACAGTCATCAAGTTCCATCATTACGCCTTTAAGCGCTTGTTGTGCTTTTTCAACTGGAACTTCAAGCAATTGTAAAATAACAGGTTGATCTTTACCTAGCATTTCACCGCTTGCGATACGGAATAATAAGCTGTAACCAATTTGACCTGCAGCGCCAGTCACGGCAACACGAACGGGTTGCTTCATGTAATTGTCTCCAATGAGTGTCCTTAATCGGGTTAAGTAGCGATTCTACTTAACCAAATCATCATAAACGGCAAAGATTGTACTCTAAAGAAGTGGCAGATGCATGTAAAAGCGACTCATTTTCACCAAAAGTCTGATAGAAAATACAAATTAACCTTTACAAATAGATTCAATGTATGGTCAGCATTTTTTTATGAAATGATCATTGCTCTTAATAACTGCCTTTAATGGTAATTTCACTAGGGCAATTAGAGACAACGTGATTTGAGCATTGCTTATATTGACCATTTACCGTGTAACAAACTTTAACTTCTGTTAGTACGACATCAGAGCGTGAGAGCTGACAAGTGAAGCGAATACCATTTTGAGGTAAGCTCGGATTAAGCTTGGTAAATTGTTGACGTAATGTAGATTGCTGCATTTCCACATTAGTAGAGCTGGTTAGATTAGCAGGTATTTTTAAACGTTCAGCAAAGTTAATAATCGTACGGAAATATTGACTTGCATTCATAGGCACACAGCCACCCACACTTCTCCAGAGTTGCACACGAGCATTATTGTCTGGCATCACCCGAGCGACCACCTTAGCTTGCAGTGGTGACAGTGTAGCTGAGCTTTGTGTTGAACAGTCAGTTCTGGTGGTTTCAGGCATTAAACCAGTAATCGTAAGCGAATATCCTTCAAGACATTTACGCTGCTTTTGTTTAGAAGGATCTAGCGCACAAACAGCAGGCGTCATCTGTACATGCATAACATAACCTTGCACGTTAACAGGTTCCGCATGTAAAACAGAACTCAACAAACCAACGCTTGCACAGATGATCCACCATGCAAGTTGCGATATTGATTGAAGTCCTAGGTCTCTATATTTCATTTAATTAAAACTTGGTTATGCCAATTAAAAGAATGTTCCATCATTCATCATCTAAAACTAAGGTGATGATCGCGTTGGAATGACTTTCATACGTTGTATTAATGATTGAGCACCTTGACCTAATATCACTCCATAATGCGTCGCATTCGTCATGACATGCTTGACATAATCTCTGGTCTCAAGCAATGGAATGGTTTCTGTATATTGATCAGCCTCAATCGGTTGATAATCAGGTTGCCAACGTCTTGCCCGATTCGGCCCAGCATTATAACCCGCCGTTGCTAAAACAGGGTTATTACTTAATTGCCCTTGAATCATCGATAAATAAAATGTCCCATAACGAATATTGGTGTTCATTTCACTTAACGCTGCCGGATTATATGTTTCACCCATCTGGCGAGCAATCAACTTTGCCGTATCCGGCATAATTTGCATAAGTCCACCAGCACCTACATGAGAGCGTGCCGAGGTAACAAACCGGCTTTCTTGACGCATTAAACCATAAGCCCAAGCAGGATCAATTCCAGCATTGTAACTATGGCTTACGACATTGGTCTTATGCGGGGTCACATAACGATACGTATCATTATGTTTATTCGTTGTACGATCTGCCGCATAAATCGCGCGGTCATACCATCCCATATCATGAGCACGTTTTGCCGCCGCTAATAGTAATCCATCATCATGCTGAAGATATGCTTGACGAACAGCCCAGTTCCACTCTCGGTTGGTATAGGTTGGATTGGCATTAATTCGTCTTAAAGTAAATGCACGATTAAAGTGAATATTTTGATCTAAACGGCGTAAATCACTTGCAGTTGGCTCATCATTATACGGCTGATGATTATATCGTACGCCTAAACGGTCTTTTGCAAGAAGGTTGTGATAATCATCCCCACTTTCAGCTAATTTTTTATAAATACGGTGTGCCGTGTTTTTAGAATTACTATCGCCACGTTGCTCTGTCGCACGCGCTAACCAATATTGCCAGCGATCTTCTTGTTTTTGTGAAACTGACATACTATCAATTGCACGAATTAAACTTTCCCATGCACTAAAACGAATAGCTTGTCGTGCATAAATTTCAGCTTCTTCAGGACTTAACGGATAGCCATAACTTGCGTCAAAATATTGAAGGACTTCACGGTTAAAGTTGTTTTTCATTACCGTAGTTCCACCAATATAGGCTACGGTTCGATAGAGATACTTTTGCACGCTCTCTGGAGTGCCTTGCGCTACTCGCTGTACATTTGCAAAAGCATTTCCTAAATCATTATTTGCTAAACGGCCTAGTGCAAAAATTAAATAGGCGTAATCTACGTCATTGGTTTTTGGTGCTGACCACAAGTAATTCAGTGGATTCGCCTGAATCTGATTGAGCTGAGCTAAAGATAAGTTCACCCCCAATGTCTGTGCTGTAGCAAGCGCCTGTCCAGATAAACCTGCACGTAACTGTACCCACAGGCGCTGCTGCTTGTCTTGTGTACTCATTAATGGACTAGACAGCATCATACGGCCGAGTCCAATACATGATTCTGGTTGCGATTCAGTGGCTAACCATACATCTTTATATTCAGCAAAAACTAACGCATCACCACTTTTAGCTCTCACCTGCGCTAAAGCACAATTCTCGGCCTGATCAGGATTCGAAACATAAGGCAAGATTGGTTGTGCAGACGCAAAGTCAGCTTGTTTAACTTTTTCTTCGACATAATCCGCGGCCAGCTTTTCTGCCATAGCAGACTGTGGATAGCGCTGTGCGAAGCTTACAATTGATGTCGGAGATTGAAAGCCTAAATTCGTGTTTAATTTCCAATATTCAGGATAGTAGCCCAACACATCATTTTGCATTGCAAGCTGATATTGATCTAACAATGCAGTATTACCACTATTGGCGGCATTTAGTGCATCGTTAAATTGTTCTTCTGCGGCATAAGATAATGAACAACCAAGTAAACACACAGCTCCTAACCAGCTACGATGTGCATATTTATTTTTCATCACACGACTCTTGTTTGATGAGCTCTTTTTACCTGGTCTCATAAATGCGTTAAATCCTGACTATCCACCTTTAGGCATAGTTTAATTATTCTTCATGCTTTCTTTTGTTGTGTTATGTAACTATCTGATTCAACATCATTAAAATTCATGTCATTTGTCTCCATAAATCATGTGTAGCTTATGGGAGTTTATTGTTATCTGTTCTGCTCAAAATACTGCTATAATGATTGGTTTGACCCGTTTTGGGTCATTTTATTATTTAACTAGATCGATCTGTTAGGAGCCTGCATGACGGTTCAAACCTTCATTCCCAATGGTGCCAAAGCTGCCTCAGAAAACACTGTTACCCAGCCAACGCACACCACTGATGTTTCAATAAAGAAACTATATATTGAAACTCAAGGGTGTCAGATGAATGAGTATGACAGTCACCGTATGGCAGACCTTTTGGGGGATTCTCATGGTTATGTGTTAACGAATAACCCTAACGAAGCAGACATTCTGCTCATGAATACTTGCTCTATCCGTGAAAAAGCACAAGAGAAAGTATTTAGTGAATTAGGTCGTTGGCGTAAACTAAAAGAACAAAATCCTGATCTTGTTATTGGTGTGGGTGGATGTGTTGCTTCTCAAGAAGGTGACAATATTCAAAAACGTGCACCTTATGTCGACATGATTTTTGGTCCACAAACCTTACACCGTTTACCGCAAATGCTTGATCAACATCACGCACAAGTGGAAAAGCCGAAAAAAGAAAAAATTAAGCTCGTTGATATTTCATTCCCTGATATTGAAAAATTCGACTTCTTACCTGAACCACGCGTAGAAGGTTTTAAAGCATTCGTTTCTATTATGGAAGGTTGCTCTAAATACTGCTCTTTCTGTGTTGTTCCATACACTCGTGGTGAAGAAGTTTCACGTCCACTTGATGATGTTCTTGCAGAAATCGCAGGTCTTGCTGAAAAAGGTGTCCGTGAAATCAGCTTACTTGGTCAAAATGTGAACGGATATCGTGGTGAAACATTCGAAGGCGGCATTTGTACCTTCCCTGAATTGTTACGACTCGTTGCAGAAATTCCAGGTATTGGCCGTTTACGTTATACAACTTCACATCCACTTGAGTTCTCTGATGAACTTATTCAGTGTTATGAAGATTTACCTCAAATGGTTTCACACTTACATTTGCCAGTACAAAGTGGATCTAATGATGTACTCAAAGCAATGAAGCGAAATCACACGATTGATGTATACATCGATAAGATTGCCAAGTTACGCAAAATACGCCCTGATATGCATTTATCGAGCGATTTTATCATTGGTTTCCCTGGTGAAACAGATGAAAATTTTGCAGAAACATTGCAATTTATCAAAGACTTAGACTTTGATCATTCTTATAGCTTTGTTTACTCAAAACGCCCAGGTACACCAGCATCTGACTTACCAGATACAACCCCTGAACACGTTAAAAAAGAACGTTTGGCACAAGTTCAACAAGTCATTAAGCAATCTAGCATTGAAAAAACTGACGCAATGCTTGGCAAAATTGAACGTGTACTTATTGAAAAAGTATCTGATCAAGACCCTAATATTTTAGTAGGTACAGCAGACAATACACGTTTAGTGACTTTTGTAGGCGATGCATCGTGGATTGGTCGTTTTGCAGAGATTGAGATTACTGAAATTAAAACTTTAAATTTAGTTTACGGTGAACTCTTGAATCTTGAGCCTGACGTGGCGTAATGTAGAGGTATTCTAAAGTCTACTGAAAGGTTTTCTCTTGACTGCAGCGATTCGACGTACCGTAACATTTCCTGAAATTTCAATGGAACGTTTAAAGAGCATCTTGGGTGCCTATAATGGGCACCTTAAGCAAATTGAACAGCGTTTAGATGTCAAAATTACTCATCGTGGAGATGTTTTTTACATAGATGGTGAGATAGATGCTGTTGGGAGAGCCGAAGCGTTATTGCAACGACTCTACGAAGAAACAGAGGCGTCCCAACAAATCAGTGCTGACCTGTTACACCTCTTGATTCAATCTTCGCAAACTGAACGAAACTTCGAACTAGTTGGCGAAGAAATGGATGAGCATGATGCGCCCATGGATGTCTATTTCCAGACTCGAAAAGGTCGCATTAATCCACGTGGTGCCAATCAAAAACGCTATGTACAACGTATTTTACAAAGCGATATTTCTTTTGGTGTAGGCCCTGCTGGTACAGGTAAAACTTATTTAGCAGTTGCTGCCGCAGTGGACATGTTAGAGCGTAATGAAATCCAGCGAATTTTACTTGTCCGCCCTGCGGTAGAGGCAGGAGAAAAGCTCGGTTTCTTACCTGGTGATTTAACCCAGAAAATCGACCCATATCTACGTCCTCTTTACGATGCCCTCTACGAAATGCTGGGCTTCGAAAAAGTTGCCAAGTTAATCGAACGTCAAGTGATTGAAGTTGCACCACTTGCTTATATGCGTGGTCGTACTCTTAACCATTCATTTGTGATTTTGGATGAAGCTCAAAACACTACACCAGAACAAATGAAAATGTTCTTGACCCGTTTAGGTTTTGGCTCTCGTGCAGTGATTACAGGTGACATTACCCAAGTAGATTTACCTCGAGGCCAACAATCTGGTTTGGCACACGCTCTTCGCGTACTTGAGAACATTAAAGAAATTCATATTACCCGTTTCCATTCCCGCGATGTAGTACGCCATCAACTTGTTCAAAAAATTGTTGAAGCTTATGAGGGTTGGGATGGTGAACAACAGCGTCTTAATGCTGAAGCACGTGCTGAACGTAAAGCACGCCAAGAAGCATTAATTGCTGAAAACGATACAGCAGCAGACTTGCAACATCAGGATGCTTAAGGATTCATTTTGAAAATCAGTTTAAGTTTACAACAAGACTTTCAATCCCCTGAGTTAGAGCTCAAACGAGCTCAACTCAAAAAAATTATTGAGACAACTTTACGCCACGTTGGCTATAAAGAAGATTGCGAAATTGGTATCGCATGTGTTGATTTGGAAGAAAGCCATCAACTTAACTTGCAATATCGAGAGAAAGATAAGCCAACTAACGTTCTATCGTTTCCAAGTGATATTCCTGAAGAAGTTTTACCAATGCTCGACGCATTACCGTTGGGTGATTTAGTAATTTGTATTCCAGTGGTATTACAAGAGGCTTTGGAACAAAAGAAAACCGCACAAAATCATTTTGCGCATCTTTTAGTTCATGGGGTTCTACATTTACTTGGTTATGACCATGAAACAAGTGATGAGGATGCTGAAGAAATGGAAGGTTTAGAGATCGAAATCTTAGCTAAACTCAATATTGCCAACCCATATCAGGAATAATCAAATTCCCTCACACGATTAAGAACGCAGTCAGCTTCTTAATACATTTTAAAAATGTGGATATCCTAAAAGTTATCCACATTTTTTCATTAATGAACTTCAAATTCAGCTTCAGCTGGATCAAAACGCCATGTACGAATGATACGAAGCTCTGAAATATCTTTCATATTTGCATCAAAACGGCCAAACGGCGCTCCACGCCGTACCGATGCCTTTGCTGCTTCATCTAGAACTGGATGACCTGAGCTTTCAAGCAAACGAATTGCACGAATTCCCCCTTGAGCATTCAAAATTACCATAAGGCGAACTTCACCTTTTAACTGTTGCTGTTTCGCTTCTTCTGGATAATAACGGTTGCCATAAAGCTCTACTTTTTCACGAAATTTATCTAGATAAGCTGCCGACGCATCTTTCTTGGCTTGAATACCATCTACTGTTTTTATTTTTTGTTGGCGACTAAAATCTTGCTGACGTTGTAAATACTGAGCTTCAAGACTCGCTACCATGGCAGCTTTTGCCTGAAACTGACTTTGTAATTGTTCAAGTGCTTTTTTTCTTTGGCTCTCCTCTGCTTGTTTCTGCCAACTCAATACAGTCATGAGTACTTTTTCTTCAAATTTAAGTTCTCTTTGTTGCTGCACTTTTTCTAAAGTTTCTAGCTGAGCTTCTCCTGTTGAAGCATCACTTGGCATAGGCGCTGGAGAGTTACTCGACATCCGATGAGCTTCCCGAAAAGCCCCTGAACCTTGTTGATCGGCTTGAGCTAAAAAGTCTGCATGCTTGATCACATCTTCAGTAGGACGAATCGATATTGCAATTTCTTTAGTCGATTGTTCTGACGGCGCAGGCATCGCAAAATGGATGAGCAACACAAAAATATGCAGTAAGATTGCTAATATTATTGCAGCGATAAAGACTCGGTCTTGCCACCAATAATAAAAAGGCTCTATGGATAGACTTCTTTTTTTCAACATAATCTTAAAAGCATATAGATGCCTTTTCCCCACGGTATTACCGAATAAAACATAAACTGATATTCAAATATGGATAAAAGTGTGATTCACTTCAAATATTGATATTTATCCATTTTCATTTTGTCAAAATGTATCAATTAAATTTGTTACACTGCAATATCAAAACCTGTTTTTTATCATAATAAAGATTGTGTGGATTCTTTAGTAAATCATCTTCTGGAAGTTCTTTTATGCAAACGCTATTTTCCTCATTAGTCAAACGTCTTCATAAAGTCTACCGAAAAGCTGAAGCCTTCATTGAGGAAGAAAGAGATTTTACATTATCGCAAACTTTTCTAAATGCGACCTTAGAACGCTACGTGACTAATAATGTCGAGTTTTTAGATGATTTACATGCAGATCTTTATCATGACTGGTTAAGACTCTATGCCACAATGCATGTTAAAGGTTTAGAGACCACTTTGTCGGTCGACTTAAAACTTATCCAGATGGAATTTAATAAAGAACAACAACTTATTGTTTTTGAGCAAATTAGTAACACGCAAATTGTAGAAGCTAAATATAAAAATTTCTGGCAAAAAATTGCTGTAAAAGCGGCTATTTTTTACTATCACAAAATTCTAAAAAAAGATCCATTAGGCATGATTCTGGAGCGATTTGATGTAGCCCAAGAAAAAGATGACCTGATCTTCTTAGACCTTAACCGTTGGTTTGCTAAAAAGGCCAGTATTATTGAAACTTTAGGCAAGGTTCATATCAACTATGCACGAGTACGTGAAGCAGAATTAGTTGTCTTTGGTAATGTTAATCTCGCTGCTTTACTTTTCCGTGATCAAGATGATGACTCTGAGGATGAACTTGGAGACACTGAAATTACGCCAATACAGCAAAAAGATGTATAACAACGGTATGAACTAAAGAAATACACTGTTAAAAAACACAAAGAGATTACATATTTAGCATAAATCCTGATTTTTTCTCCATGATCAACAGGCATAATATGCAAAAGTCATAGATGCATCAGCACTGACCTATCAGTCTGTACAAGGATATTTACTTATGGCAACAAAATTTCTGAAATCATTCAGCATCGCAACTGGTATTTCGACAACTTTGCTTATCGCAGGTTTCTCTAGCCATGCACTTGCCATGAGCCCATTTCAGGCAAATTATCAGTTTACCTACAATAATAAAGGTATGGGTTCAGCGACACGTGCATTGAGTCAACAAGGCAATAATTGGACTTATCAATTCACAGCAAAAGCAGGTGGAATCGCTTCTGCAAGTGAAACAAGTAAATTTAGTTTTGCAAACGGTAAAATTGGTTCACAAAGCTTTAGTCGTACCAGTAAAATTTTGATCCATAACAACACAATGAGTATTAATTTTAATCCTGCTAATAAGACTATTAGCACGAAAAAAGACGATAAAGCGCGCTCATTTGCTTGGCAGGCAGGTGTGCTTGATGAGCTAAATGCAGAATTACAGATTCGTGAAGATTTAAAAAATGGTTCACTTAAATCGTCTTACCCTCTAGCCGATGCAAAAGAAGTTGAAAATCGTCGTTTTGTTAAACAAGGCAACGAGAAAATTAAGACCTCTTATGGCACATTCGATACCGTGAAAGTTGTTTTACAACATAAGAAACCTGAGCGCAGCACAATTTTCTGGCTAGCACCGAAATTAGACTACCTTCCAGTCAAGGTAAGTCATATTGATGGCAAAACATCTTATGGTTTGTTATTAACAAGTTATACAGGTAAAACGAATTAAAGCTTGCATTTTTTCGGATGCTTTTTAAAATACGCATTTGCTTTAAAAAGCATCCGTCTAGAGGATTCTCCCGTGCACGCACTAGAACAGAAAATCTTAACAGAAGGTATCGTTCTATCTGATCAAGTGTTGAAAGTCGACGCTTTCTTAAATCACCAAATTGACCCTGTACTCATGCAGCAGATTGGTAAAGAATTTGCCGCTCGCTTTAAAGATGCAGGGATTACCAAGATTATTACCATTGAAGCTTCAGGTATTGCGCCAGCAATCATGGCAGGTTTAGAACTTGGTGTACCTGTGATTTTTGCTCGTAAATATCAATCGCTTACTTTAAAAGACGATTTATACCGCGCTAAAGTGTTTAGTTTCACTAAACAGACAGAAAGTACCATTGCTATTTCAAATAAGCACATCAACTCAAGCGACAAAGCCTTAGTAATTGATGACTTCTTAGCAAATGGTCAAGCTGCGCTTGGTTTGATTGACTTAATTCATCAAGCAAATGCAGAAGTTGTAGGTGTGGGTATTGTGATTGAAAAATCATTCCAACCAGGCCGTGATTTATTACTTGAAAAAGGTTACCGCGTTGAGTCATTAGCGCGTGTTCAATCACTTGCTGATGGCACAGTAACTTTTGTAAAAGAATAAAATGGTTTAAATAAAAAAGAGCGGAAACCCGCTCTTTTTTATTTCCATAAATTTAAGAATGAAGTTTTTTTACGATTTCGCCTAAACGCTTCCCTTGAGCTTCACATAAAATTTTTTCATCTTGGCTTAAACTTTGATCATGTCTTGGACCGCTCACGTGGCTTGCGCCATAGGGAGTCCCACCTGTTTTAGTATTCGACAAAGCCGGAATAGAGTTTGGTAATCCTAAAATCATCATACCGTGATGAAATAAAGGAGGTAACATTGTTAATAACGTACTTTCTTGCCCACCATGCATTGAACCAGAAGAAGTAAAAACGCATGCTGGCTTATTATGTAAAGCACCATTTAACCAAAGGCTTGTAGTCTGATCCCAAAAATATTTCATTTCGCTTGCCATATTACCAAAGCGAGTTGGAGACCCTAGCGCTAAGCCTGCACAATTGGCCAGTTCCTCTAAAGTACAATAAATATCACCTTCTTCAGGAATGCTTGGCTCAGCTTCTGTTACCACTGTTGCAATATTAGGTACTGTGCGAATTTTTACATTCACACCTGCCGATTCAACACCATTCGCAATAAGGTGCGCCATTTCTTTAGTTGAACCATATTTACTGTAATAAAGCACAAGAATGTAAGGTTGCATCGGTTTCACGAATTTTGTTAAAAAGAACACTATACGGTATTTTTTGTTTTTTTGGCGTAGCCAATTTTATGAAATTCTAGAGGTGATTGATTTTTAAGGGCACAGTAACAAATATCGGTAAAAGCTTTTTACTACCTTTTGTTACGATGATACATACAGAACTTTCAGAATACTTTTTTATTCTTTAGGTTAAAGTTTACCCACATCAACGATAGTGTTCTCAACCGAATACACTGGTGAATATCAATCACCCACATCATGATTAAAAAAATCGGGATAGATGACGCATGTTAGAACGTTTTTTGAAGAAGCTTCCTTTTTATAACAAGACCTGGTTTCAATTTATTTTATTCGTAATTAAGCGTTTTGAAGCGGATCGTTGCCGTGAACAAGCCGGCTCCCTCACCTATACGACTCTTTTTGCCGTTGTACCTATGTTAACGGTATTTTTAGTTATTATTTCTTCAATTAAGGCATTGGAACCTGCCAGACAACAGTTACAGCACTTAATCTACAGTAATTTTTTACCTAAAAGTACGATTGCTTTTGATAAAGCTCTTAATGCTTTTACCGAAAAGTCCAGTAATTTAACTGTAATTGGTGTGCTATTCCTCTTTGTCACAACAGTTTTAATGCTTACTTCAATTGAAACCGTTTTTAACCGAATATGGCGAGTAAAAGAAACCCGTAGCGGTATTGTAGGCTTTATGCGTTACTGGACCATTATTTCGCTTGGTCCAATTATTTTAGGTAGTGCATTTGTTATTTCATCAACTGTTGCTTCCATGAATTTATTGAGCAATAACTTCACAGGTTATCAACTTGATGGCGCCTTTTTACTCTGGCTTATTTCTTTTGTTCTCACAATTTTAGGTTTTTTTATTTTATATTGGACTATTCCCAACCGCACAGTTCCCCTATATGCAGCAGCAATTGCTGCATGCTTAAGTGCTGCATTATTTGAGACACTCAAAAATTTATTTAGCTTTGTTATGTCAAATTTCACCAGTTATGAAATCATATATGGTGCGTTTGCAGCAGTACCTATTTTCCTATTATGGGTCTTCTTATCTTGGAATATTGTATTGCTTGGTGTCGAGGTAAGTTTTGCTCTTACCGCTTTTCATTCAGGCAAAGAGCAAAAAAGACATCCGGTTTTAATGCTACTCGACATTTTGGAATTGTTCTATAAAAAGCAAAAACTTGGTGAAAGCGTAAGTGATAAAGAAGCATTAGAAATTTTAGGTCGTGGTGAAGTTGGTCGCTGGCCTGCTTATGTTCTCTTACTAGAAGAGCAAAATCTGGTTAAACGTACCGATAAAGATGAATATGTTTTGGTCCGCAATTTATCTCAAGTCGACTTTTGGAGCTTCTTCACTGCACTGCCTTATCCATTACCTTTACGTCAGGATGTATCAAATGTTCATGATGATGACGAATGGATGGAAAAAATTGGTCCAGCTTTAGTAGAGTCTAATGATTATTTAGCTGCAAAGCTCTCTATTCCACTTTCAACAATTTTTGAAGAGAAATAATACTCAACTAAAGTCAGGGCTTAGCTGCTTTTAGCTTTGCCCTGCTTTAGACTCATGATGACAATTCCTGACAACACTAAAATACTTCCAAAAATAAATTTAATTTCTAGTTTTTCCTCTAATAATAAAATACTAAATAACACACCAAATAACGGGGTTAAAAAAGAAAATACCCCTAATCGTGATGCAAGATAATTTCTTAATAACCAAAACCATAATAGTAAACTTGCAAAAGATACGATTAAAGTTTGAAAGCTTAAGCTTAAGATCGTTAAAGTGGTGAAATGAATTGTTGTTTGATTTGTTAAAAAAGCAATTAATAAGAGTAGAACAAAACAGCCAAATAGTTGATAAAACAATGTTTGAGTTGCCGGCGCTTGAGCTAAAGGAGATAAACGAACAATAATTGTACTGAGTGCCCATGCAAGCCCAGCCATAAGTGCATATAAATCGCCTAACAAAACTTGTGCTAGAGCTGGCGCATTTGTAGCTGTGGTTGTTGGGTAAAATGTAAGAATGATCCCCATAAAAGCCAGAACAATACCACCCCATTGCGCTCGATTCAGACGTTCAGTAGGAAATTTCCAATGGAGCCCTAATGCAACAAAAATTGGAGCGGTATACAGTAAAACTACTGTATGAGAGGTAGAGGTAAACTTTAAGGCTTGGGTGACGAAATAAAATTCTAATGAAAAAAATAAAGCAACAAGAGCGCCAGCTTTGCATTGTCTATAAGAAAATAGATGAATCGAATGATCTCGCCACAATAAAGGTAAAACTAGAACAGCAGATAAGCCGGAACGTAAAGCAATTTGCATAATCGGCGAAATATCTGGTGCTGCTATTTTCAGAACCACCTGTTGCAGCCCTAAGACCATACATAAAAGCACCATTAAAGCCGAAGCTCTAGTATCCAGATTTTTGCGCTCTTCCATTTAGCACCTTTATTTATAGCGAAAAATCTGACTATAGAACTGTCTTATTTAGATGATATAGTGAAAAACAGACAAGACATAAGTAATTTCAGGCAATTTTCAAAGATGAAAAAATCAGCTCAACGTGTGCAGGATTTTCAGGAAATTCCGGCTCATAACGCAATTCCTGATTTGCTTTGGTTCCGTGTTCGTAATGCACCCGCAGAAACAGTTTATCCTCAACATGCGCATGCATGGGGTGAGTTTATTTATGCGTTTAGTGGTGTACTCGAAGTTAATATTGATCAAATTAATTATTTAACCCCGCCACCTTATGGTATTTGGCTTCCTCCTTATACCAAACACAGTGGTATTAACCGCAACGAAGTGACTCATGCAACTTTATATGTTCATGAAAGTCTGTGCCAAAAGTTACCGCAGAAAGCTGGTATATTATTAACTTCCTCACTTGTACCTGCTTTACTCGAACACTTGAGGAAAAACCCACAAGATGAAACCCAAGTCGAATATATACGCCTACTCCAAGTTTTATTAGATCAACTCATACAGGCTGAATTAGTGGGTAGTTATTTACCTACAACAGATCATCCAGCTTTAGCAAAAATTCTAAATGATTTACACCAATGCCCTGCCGATAACAGCACCTTGCAAGAATTAGCTGAACGAATAAATATGACTGAAAGAACGTTGGCACGTTACAGTCAAAAAGAGTTGGGAATGTCTTTACATGAATGGAGGCAACGATTAAAAGTAATGAAAGCAATGACCATGCTTAATCAAGGAAAAACCATAGAAAGTATCGCTTTTGATTTGGGCTATGCCAGCGCATCGGCATTTATTTATATGTTTAAACGTTGGATGGGTTTTACCCCAGACCAGTTCCGAAAGCTCTATCAATAAATTAATTTTGAGTATAATAAAAAACCCTATTATCCGTTTAATAATAGGGTTTAAAGTTTAATAACTTAAATAAAATTATGCTTTAACAAATGTTTCCCAAACAAAATCTTGAGTAGCACCTTTCAAAGTCATTTTTAGCTGATCGCCAGCATTTAATGGCCCTACACCTGCGGGTGTACCCGTCATAATGACATCGCCTGGCTCAAGTGAGAACACCTGATTAATATCTACTAAAAGATAAGCAATATTAAACATGAGCAAAGCGGTATTACCGTCTTGACGTAATTCATCATTAATATGGAAATTAAATCTAGTCTCTTCCCAGTTCGTGATTTCACTCACATCTACCCAGTCTGCAAGCACACACGAACCATCAAAAGCCTTTGCTCTTTCCCAAGGTTGGCCTTTATCTTTTAACTCATTTTGTAAGTCACGTAATGTTAAATCCAATCCTAAAGTCACTGCACCAATGGCCTGCAATACTTTTTGCGGATCAGTTTCTCCTTTCAGTGGCTGATCAATGCGTAAAACAAATTCGCATTCGAAATGACAACTACCCCATGCAGGATTCCATGAAATGCCTTCATCTAAACCAATCAAACTACTTGGTGGTTTGATAAATAACACCGGACGTCCTGGCATTGCATTGTTCAGTTCTTTTACATGATCAGCATAACTTCTGCCCACACAAACGATTTTTGAAGGACGTGTTTTCATGAAGCTTCCTTTATTGTTGCGGCTAATAATTCCAATAACTTATTTCTTAAATGTATTTTCAAATATAGTTTGATCTGAAGCCTGAGCAAATGCACGTTTCGGTACAATGATGACCGTTTTATTTTTAAGCTCAAGCATATAAGTCAGCTTGCCTTTAGCAAAAGTCTGCACTTCACTATACTGTACAGCTTGTTTACGCCCAGCAGCATAGAGCTCAAAATAATCTTGATATAAATCGATTCCTTGCTCGCTCTTACCAAATTGATAACGTACAAATTGACGTTTAAACATCATAGGTAAAAGCCAGTAGCGCATTAGACCTTGCATAACCAAGAAGAAAACGCCTAAAGCAACATAGTAGCGGCCAACACCTGAAAAGCCTAAATATAAGCCCCAAATAATAATTGCAATACTAATAACAGGTGTCAAAAACCGTGTGAATTGCTTCTTTCCGAATGTCACCAAGCCAAATCCGTCTTGAGACTCTTCTAAATTTAAATAATAACGTAAAGATAAAGCGCTTTTTTGCTCGGTCATCACAATGTATCAATATTGAATAAATCGAAACTATTAAAGCATATTCATCTACGCTTTAAAATGAATCAAAAGTGATTTTTTATTTTTGCTTTAACTGTAAAGCTTTTATTAGTACAAGCTACTTATGCGTTTCATATATAGAACGTAGATTCATATTTATAAGGCTTATTTCATATTTTTAAATTTATAGAATGCTTCTATTGTCTCTTTTCGTGGAATTCGTCATGTCTTTCTTTGCAAAACTATTTGGCTTCAAACAAAAAACAACAGCTCAAGAAGATGTGGCTTTGAAAGCTGCTCAAGAGCTAGAACCTTCAAATGAAACCTCTTTTATAGAACTCATTAAAAACCGCCGCTCTATTTATGCAATTGGCAATAACTTAAGCCAATCAAATGATGAGATTGAAAAGTTAATTCAAGAAGCAATAAGACACAGCCCTTCAGCTTTTAACTCTCAATCATCTCGCGCTGTGATCTTATTTGGACAATCACATCATAAATTCTGGAATACAGTTCTAGAAGTTTTAAAAACCATTATCCCAGCTGAAGCGGTATCTGGAACAGAACAAAAAATTCAAAGCTTTGCAGCAGGCGCAGGTACAGTTCTGTTTTATGAAGACCAGAGCGTTATTAAAAGCTTACAAGAGCAATTTGAACTTTATGCCGATAATTTTCCGATCTGGTCAGAACATTCATCAGCCATTGCTCAATTTGCAGTTTGGAATGTATTAGCTGAACAAAATATTGGTGCTTCATTGCAACACTACAATCCAATTATTGATGAGAAAATTAATACCTCATTTAATATTCCAGCAGAATGGAAACTAAGAGCTCAGCTAGTTTTTGGTTCTATTGAAGGCGCAGCAGGCGAAAAAGCTTTTATTGATGATGAAAGCCGCTTCAAAACATTCGGCTAATAAATAGCTTCGAATTTAGATTTTCTAAAGCTGGTTATCACAAGTACCAGCTTTCTTTATTAAAAAATTATAAAAAACAGGCACAAAAAAACCGCTATATATAGCGGTTAATTCTTCAAGTGGTGCGCTCAGAGAGATTCGAACTCCCGACCCCTTAGTTCGTAGCCAAGTGCTCTATCCAGCTGAGCTATGAGCGCGTACTTGATGGAGGGCATTATACGCAGTTTTTTCATTTTAGAAAGACATTTTTCATCTTTTTGTCATCAAGCGTCTAGTTCTTAGCCATAATGAAATATTTAAGTAGATTAGCTTCAAAAAAGTCGAGATGATTGCCTATAAAATGTATTTGAAATATTTTTTTTCAATTAAAGTTCTCTATTTCTCGTATCTAATTTGGGCATTTTGGCCAAATTGGCAAAAACAAAAGTCTAGTTTTTTAGTCAGGATTATATAAATAAAATATTTCTACTTATGCAAAAGTCTTTTTATAAATAAAATTAGTTAGCTTTAATATTCATAAAAAATAATAAAAAAATAAAGAAAAAATGTATTCATCTATAAAGAATATATTATAAAAAAAATTATTATTTTTATGTCTAAATCTAAAGAATAACTAATTGTCAAAATATTATAAGTATCAATTTATTTGAGTAGAAATATGCATTGACACTTTTTGAGATCTACACAATACTAATTTTTAATTATTGCGATACATATCTCAATAATTGCGTAACGCAATATATAAATACTTACTTAAAAATACATAAATACACAGGAAATAGACCACCATGTTCTTACTGAAAAATCTCGTCTCTTCAATATCAAAAGTTACTCAGGACCTGGGTAATATTGTATCGATAACCCCTGTAGTAAACACAGGTTCCTCTGTTAATGTAAATGTTTCTGATATCAACATTGCTAATGTTTCAACAACAGGCTTACTTTCTAATGTGATTTCAACTGTAACCGATACAGTTTCACATACAACCACAGACTTAGTTTCTAATGTAGTTGGTACCGTAACAGGTACTGTAGGGTCTACAAACCCAATTGATACTGTAACCAATATTATTGGCGGCGTAACGGGTGGCGTTACAGGCAACCCTCTTGAAGTTGTTACTGACATTATCGGCGGAGTAACGGGTGGTGTTGTGGGCGGAACTTCTCCAATCTCTCCAGTAATCGATGTTGTTCAAGGCGGCATTGATATTCTTCAAGGCGTTGAAAGCTTAAAAACTGAAATTATTAATACAGGCATTGAAACTGTAGCTGATGCAGTTATTGGTGTATTACCTCAAGCTGAGCATCCAGTTTCTGAAATTGCAGACCTTGGCACATTAACTTTTGAAACTTCTCGTGACACAGTCAATGGTGCTCTTGAAGTTGTTTCTGATTTAGTCGGTGGTGATATTCAAGGTGCGACTGAATCAGCGACCGGTATTCTCGATACGCTTATTACAAATGGCACAACTGCTACAGGTATTGTCACTGGTGTGGTTGGAAGTGTTACTGATGTTATTGGTGGCGTAACTGGTGGTGTTGATGGCAACCCACTTGAAGTGATTACAGATATTATTGGCGGTGTAACTGGTGGTGTTGGTGGTGATAACCCTCTTGGCGTAGTAACTGATATTATCGGCGGCGTAACCGGTGGCATTATTGGTGGCGGTACATCTCCTATTTCTCCAGTTATTGATGTTGTTCAAGGCGGTATCGATATTCTTCAAGGCGTTGAAAGCCTAAAAACTGAAATTATTAACACTGGTATTGATACAGTAGCCGACACTATTATTGGTATATTACCTCAAGCTGAGCATCCAGTTTCTGAAATTGCAGACCTTGGCACATTAACTTTCGAAACGTCTCGTGACACGGTCAATGGTGCTCTTGAAGTTGTTTCTGATTTAGTCGGTGGCGATATTCAAGGTGCTACTGAAAATGCAACTGGTATTCTAGGAACACTTATTCAGAATGGTTCAACAGCGACTGGTATTGTGACTGATATCCTTGGTGGCGTGACAGGTACTATCGGCGGCGTAACTGGCGGTATCGGCGGTGACAATCCTCTTGGCGTAGTAACTGACATTATCGGTGGTGTTACTGGCGGTATTGGCGGTGACAATCCGCTCGGTGTAGTAACTGACATCATCGGTGGTGTTACTGGCGGTATCGGCGGTGACAACCCTCTTGGCGTAGTAACTGATATTATCGGTGGTGTTACTGGTGGCATTATTGGTGGTGGAACATCTCCTATTTCTCCAGTAATCGATGTTGTTCAAGGCGGCATCGATATTCTTCAAGGCGTTGAAAGCCTAAAAACCGAAATTATTAACACTGGTATTGATACAGTTGCGGATACAATTATCGGTATCCTTCCACAAGCAGAACATCCAGTTTCTGAAATTGCAGACCTTGGCACATTAACTTTTGAAACGTCTCGTGACACGGTCAATGGTGCTCTTGAAATTGTGTCTGATTTAGTCGGTGGTGATATTCAAGGCGCTACTGAATCGGCTACCGGTATTCTCGATACGCTTATTACAAATGGTACAACTGCAACTGGTTTAGTAACTGAAATCATTGGCGGAGTAACAGGAACTATTGGTGGCGTAACTGGCGGAGATAGCCCACTAGGATTAGTAACTGATTTACTTGGTGGTTTAACTGGTAGCGTAGGCGGCGACAGTCCGCTTGGTGTAGTCACTGACCTTCTCGGCGGTTTAACTGGTAGCGTAGGTGGCGATAGTCCGCTTGGCGTAGTCACTGATCTGCTCGGCGGTTTAACTGGTGGTGTTACTGGCGGTACAGACAACCCTATCGGTATCGTAACGGATATCGTTGGAAGCTTAACGGGTGGGGTTACT
Source organism: Acinetobacter sp. AOR01_HL (assembly GCF_027855455.1). Lineage (NCBI taxonomy): Bacteria > Pseudomonadati > Pseudomonadota > Gammaproteobacteria > Moraxellales > Moraxellaceae > Acinetobacter > Acinetobacter sp. AOR01_HL. The sequence goes on from NZ_JAKTIM010000020.1 coordinate 24,400, forward strand.
GGTGAAGGCAGTTTAGATGTTATTTCTAATTTGCTAGGCGGATTAACTGGTGGTAGCTTACTCGGTGGTGTAACTTCTACAGTATCTAGCGTAACAAATACAACGCATACGATCGTACCGACATCATTACTTACTGATAACTTCCTAGAAAACTCATTCAATACTGTTTAATAATTACAAAGAAAGCCACTTTATATAAGTGGCTTTCTTTTTTAATATATTTTTAAATATTAATTAATCTCTTGCCATTTATAATATTTTCTATGAGCTAACTCCAACATTGCATAATCATTAGGTGTATCACCATAAGCATAGATTATAGAATATTGAGTTAAGTCATATTTATTTTTTATTCTATTTACTTTTTCTAAATAACCACAATCACCATCAATAAAACAACCTGTCAAAATACCATTATCTATTTCAAGTTGATTACAGATAACATCCAGATCTAAAGATTTACACCAACTTTCCAAGTAAACACTTAATGAAGCAGATACAACAACAACCTGATCTCCCTGTTGTTTATGCCAGAGAATGCGTTCTAAAGCATTTTCACGAATACAGGAAGGAATTACTTTTTTAGCAAACTCTTGTCCTTTGTATATCAAAGAAGCTGCATCATAGCCGATATATCCCACTTGGCAGAGCTTAGTACGGATCGTTTTATCCGTTACCCACCCAAGCTTATAACCCGCTATATAAGGTGCAAGACGGATGCCACCTAATATTTGAGTTTTTTTACTCAAAGAAAATTTAAGGAATAAACTGAAGGTATCATTATGGGTGATCGTGCCATCAAAATCGAATAAAGCCAGATTCATTTATCGTTATCTCTAATATAATTAAAAAGTTATAAAATTTAGATTTTTAAAAATTAATAAACAGCAGATACAAAAAAACCGCTATAAAAGCGGTTAATTCTTCAAGTTGGTGCGCTCAGAGAGATTCGAACTCCCGACCCCTTAGTTCGTAGCCAAGTGCTCTATCCAGCTGAGCTATGAGCGCGTAACTTGTGTGCTTTTCAGCGATTCGTTCGATTTTACTTGGTGCGCTCAGAGAGATTCGAACTCCCGACCCCTTAGTTCGTAGCCAAGTGCTCTATCCAGCTGAGCTATGAGCGCATTAAGTAAATGGCGGTGAGAGAGGGATTCGAACCCTCGATACCAGTAATAGGTATGCTTCCTTAGCAGGGAAGTGATTTCAGCCACTCATCCACCTCACCGGAACGAGCCGCCATAATACAAACTAAAACTACATTGTTCAAGTCATGATACTGAAATTTTCTTGTTTTTTCGTTCAATTAAATATTTTTTAAACAATTTTCGTATTCTTTTCGCCTTTTTCAATCAAACGCTTGTTAAGATAGATATTATTTTTTTATTTCAACACAGTAGTGCATAACACATTATTGCAAACCTGAACGTGCAGTTCTGGTCTGCATGTCTTATGCTAAACCTATCTGCCAAGCATGAAACCAAACGACATGACAAAAAACTGGGTTGACCCCGAAGCAAAAGCCGAAGCTGAACGTTATGACAATCCTATTCCAAGCCGTACTCTTATTTTAGATACGTTGGAACAATTGCAAACACCGCAATCTCATGCAGAACTTGTTGACCATTTTCATATTCAAGATCAGAAAAGTATTGAAGCCTTAAGTCATCGCTTAAGTGCTATGGTTCGTGATGGCCAACTTATGAAGGATGGTTTTAAGTTTCAGTTGGTGGCAGACCAACCTACCTATGAAGCAACTGTCTATATTAATAGTAAAGGTTTGGGTACAGCACATATTGATGGTCAAGATGATTTGTTATTACCTGAGCGTGAGTTACGTTTAGTCTTTAATGGTGATCGGGTCCGTGTTCGGCAGACATCGGTAGATCGCAAAGGTAAACCGTGGGGTTTCATTACCGAAGTTATACAGCATCGTGTAAAACAGTTAATTGGTAAATTGTCGGTACATGACGGCGAATATTTTATTCAGCCCAACAATCCAAATCAGCATCAACCTATCCCACTAGAAAAAGAATTGGTTGAACATGCTAAAGCAAATGTCGGCGATATGCTTCGTGTTGCTATAGACACTTACCCAACCCGGGAAGAATTTGCAACGGCACATATTATTCAGTCTATGGCAGATAAAGCCGATACTGAAATTATTATCCCGCAGACCATTTTAGAGTTTGGTTTGCCTTACGAATTTCCAGATGAAGTTATAAAAGAAGCTGAAAGTTTCAAAGAACCTGCTGAAAAAGATCGCGAAGGTCGAGTTGATTTAAGAGACTTGGCACTTGTCACAATCGATGGTGAAGATGCGCGAGATTTCGATGATGCAGTATATGCGGAAAAACGTCCTGGTGGTGGTTACCGAGTTGTCGTTGCAATTGCCGATGTGAGCCATTATGTACGTTTAGATTCGGCATTAAATGAAGAAGCTGAAGAGCGCGGCACTTCGGTTTATTTCCCACATTTTGTTTTACCAATGCTACCAGAAGCATTATCAAATGGATTGTGCTCACTTAACCCACACGTAGATCGTCTATGCATGGTCTGTGACCTAAAACTTTCTCGTACGGGTCGTGTTACAGGTTATGAATTTTATCCGGCAGTCATGCATTCAAAAGCACGTTTGACCTATACACAAGTAGGACAATATTTTGAAGGTGCAACTGATGCAATTCCAAAAGATCGTGATATTCATAAATCGCTAAATACACTTTTCCAGCTTTACCAGATTTTGAAAAACTTACGTGTTGATCGTCATGCAATGGAGTTTGAAACCATTGAAACTTATATGACCTTTGACGAGTTAGGTGGAATTAAAGAAATTTTACCTCGTACACGTAACGATGCTCATAAGCTTATTGAAGAGTGTATGTTGCTTGCCAATGTAGCAGCAGCAGAATATGCCTTAGAACATGATATTCCGATGTTGTATCGTGTACATGAAGCACCTGAATTCTCACGTATTCAAAAAGTAAAAGATTTTGTAAAACTATTGGGTTTACCTTTCCCTGACCAACCAACTCAGGCAGATTATCAAAAAGTTCTTGAGGCAACTAAAGACCGTATTGATGCGCCAAGCATTCACGCCGTGTTATTACGCTCAATGATGCAAGCTTACTATGGTGCCAAAAATGCAGGTCACTATGGTCTAGCTTATGAAGCTTATACACATTTCACTTCACCAATTCGCCGCTACCCGGACTTATTGTTACATCGTGCAATTAAAGCTCATCTAAAACAAAAGCCTTACCCACTTTCCGGTGCAGCTTTAGATGATGCAGGTGAACATTTCTCTCAAACAGAACGCCGTGCCGATGAAGCATCCCGCAGCGTAACAACTTGGTTGAAATGTCACTATATGCAACAACATTTAGGTGATGAGTTCATTGGTATTGTGAGTGCGGTAACTGAATTTGGCCTATTTGTTACTCTTAAAGATCTTTATGTTGATGGCATGATTCACATTAGCCAACTTGGCGATGATTTCTTTATTTACGATCAAGCCAGTCAAAACCTCATTGGACAAAATCGTGGTCAAGTCTTCGGTTTAGGCGACGAAGTTAAAATTCAAGTTGCTGGTGTAAATCTAGAAGAGCGTAAAATCGATTTCCAACTCATTAAACAAATTACTCATGCTGGACGTGTAGTTCGTAGTCGTGCTCCACGCACAACCAAAACTAGCACACAAGCAACAGAAGAAGTTTTTGGTAAACCGTCTGTATCAACTGATGGTGAAAAACCTGTCCGTAAAAAGAAGGAAAAAGGCAAACCAAGCTCATATAGTAAAAAGTCTGGTAAGAAAACCTCTACAAAAGCAGAGGCTAAACCAGAAAAAGTAAAGAAAAAAGCGAAACCTAAAAAGAAAAAGTCAAACGCCAAGTCTAAGGCTGACTAATTCATAGGTATTTGCATTAATTATGATTAAGCTCCCAAAATGGGGGCTTAATGTTTTTAAAACGTTTATTTTTTAAATTAAGCTTGATTTCATGCCTAACAATACCTACATCTAATACTATGTTTAAAAAATAATGTGGCTATTAGCAATGACTTTACAGCAAGCGACTCTACCTACTCCCCGCTTTGATCAAATTACATTAGATAATTTAAAACAAGATATTCAACAAGCGATTCAAGCAGGACAAGAGTTTTTAAACACCCTTACGGCTGCACCATCCGAGACAGACCAGCAACTTGCCGTGCTTGAACAAATTGATGCACTTGAAAATAACCTCAGTGAATCGTGGGGAGTGTTGTCACATTTAAATGCTGTGATGAACAATGCTGAAACCAGAGAAGTCTATCAATCTCTATTACCCGCTTTAAGTGAATATTACACTCAGCTTGGCCAACACACGGCGTTATATCAGACCTATCAACTCATACATGATAGTCAGAGCTATTCAACGCTAAGCCCTGCGCAACAAAGTGCCATCCGTCTCGCTTTACGTGATTTTAAACTTTCTGGTGTCGCTTTAGAGGGTGAAGAGAAAAAACGTTACGCTGAAATTTCTGCACGTCTTTCACAGCTTTCTTCTGACTTCTCAAACCATGTACTTGATGCGACACAGGCTTATTTTAAACCACTGACAGAAGACCAATTAAAAGGTCTTCCGGAAAGTAATGTTGAGTTATTAAAACAGTACGGCAAACAGCGTGAGCTTGATCAAGCGGTCGCAACTTTAGATTTCCCAGCTTATTTTGCCATCATGACCTATGCCGATGATCGTGCCTTGCGAGAAGAGCTTTATAAAGCTTATGTCACACGTGCATCAGATCAGTCTGAGCAAACAGAATTTGACAACAGCAAAATTATGGAAGAAATCCTGAGTCTTCGCCAAGAGATGGCAAAACTACTCGGTTTTAATAACTATGCTGAATATTCTCTTGCCAGCAAAATGGCGCCTGATGTCAAAACAGTTCACGACTTTTTAGTCGATTTAGCTGAGCATGCACATACCCCTGCACTTCAGGAAGTTGCCGAACTCCAAGCTATTGCCAAACAAGATGGTATTGATGAGCTTAAACCTTGGGATACCACTTACTATTCTGAAAAGCTTAAACAACAACAGTTCAACTTATCACAGGAAGCTTTAAAACCTTACTTCCCTGCACCAAAAGTGATTCAGGGATTATTCCAGATCGTACAGCGTTTATATGGTATTAACATTGTTGAACGTGAAGCTCCGGTTTGGCATCCAGATGCACGTTATTTTGAGTTAGAAGACCAAGGTGAAGTCATTGGCGGCTTCTTCTTTGATTTATATGCGCGTACAGGTAAACGTGGTGGAGCATGGATGAGTGGTTTCCGCTCACGTATGCAAACTGTTCATGGTTTACAAAAACCAATTTGCTATATGGTGTGTAACTTCACTCCACCTGTAGGTAACCAACCAGCCTTACTCACCCATGATGAAGTCATTACCTTATTCCACGAGTTTGGTCATGGCTTACACCATATGCTTACTGAAGTAGATAATATCTCAGTTGCAGGTACTCACGGCGTTGCTTGGGATGCAGTCGAGTTACCAAGTCAGTTTATGGAATTCTGGTCATGGGATAAAGAAAGTCTTGATGTTTTAAGTGAGCATATTGAGAGCAAGCAGACTTTACCTCAAGAGTTACTTGATGCTTTATTAAATGCACGTTTCTTCCAGTCTGGTATGCAAACTTTACGTCAGCTTGAATTTGCCTTATTTGACTTAACTATTCACACCAAAACTCCTGCGTTGAATAGTGAGCAAATTCAGCAGACCTTAAATGATATTCGCAAACAATATGCAGTAGTTCCAACCGTCGACTACAACCGTTTCCAGCATAGCTTTAGTCATATTTTTGCAGGCGGCTACGCAGCAGGTTACTACTCTTACAAATGGGCAGAAGTTTTAGCAAGTGATGCCTTTGACCGTTTTGAAAATGAAGGTATTTTCAATACTCAAACGGGTAAAGAATTCCGTCAGGCAATTTTAGCGGTGGGTGGGAAAGATACTGCTCTTGAAGCATTTGTGAATTTCCGCGGTCGTGAGCCAAAAATTGATGCATTGTTACGTCATCAAGGTTGGACGAACGATAACAAAACCGCTTAAACTATGGGCCTAAATTGATCGTGTGGTTAGGGTGATAAAGATGAAGAAACGTTTCATTGCTGGGGCTAAATGTCCAAAATGTGAAGCCATAGATCGGATTGTCATGCTAACCACCGCTGAAGACGAATGGATTGAATGTATCGAATGCGGTTATAGCGAAAATCGTCCGACTCATATTGATGAGCCTGAAACGCCCGCTATACCTGATGAAATTGGGGTAATACAGTTCAAGCCTCGTCGTTCTGACTAAAGGTCTTAGACATGCCACTACAAAGAAAACAAAACTCAAAACTATTGTGGATTTTAATTGGGGGCTTAAGCATTCTCGTCGTGCTTTTTTTCGCAGCACAATGGTTTTTCAAAAAAACTGAAACATCAGCGCCAATGGTTGATCCACAACCAGCCTCGGTACCAGCTCCTGAAAAAACTACAAAACCCTCTGAAAGCTCGGAACCCGTAGTTCAAACACAAACCGCTAACTCACAGCAACTTGTGAATGAGGACGTGCTCAAACAACCAATCCCTGCTCAAGAATCTTTAGCTAAAGAAGAAGTATCTAAACTCAATGACATTCATCATCAATTGCAAGATCAGGAAGCAACACTAAAAGCTCAACATGCTGATGCAGATCAACTTATTAAGCTAAAAGAAGAGCAAGTGAAGCTTCTTGAGGCCCAAGTTAAACAACAATAGTATTTGTTTAACTCTAGATATGATGCAAAAAGCTAGTTCACTCTGAGCTAGCTTTTTTATTTACTAAAAATTTATATGCTCAAGATAACTACCACATAAAAAAACACCCTCTTAAAGAGAGTGTTTTTGCTCGGCTTATATATTTAAATTACTTGTACCAACCAAATAGTTTCAGTATTAGTGGTGCATAAGTTACCAATACCAATGATGAGAACAAGACAATAATTGGTAATAACCAACGTTCATATCGGTAGTAGAAACTTGTGTACTTCTCTTTCGCTTCTGCATCGGCAGCATTCACCTCATCATCACCAACGGATAACCGCGTTAATAGATGGTTCAAGGCAACTGGCGGCGTTACATAACCAAATTCGAATGCGACCAATACAATCATCCAGAAGTGAATTGGATGAATACCATTTTCGTAAGCTACAGGAGCAATAGTTGCTGCCACTAAAATTACGGCACCAAATGGATCTGTACACATACCAATAATTGCAAGTAACAGTGCAATACATGCTAGTGATATATAGATACTGCCTAAATGAGTTGGTAATAATTCGACCACTTCAGAGCGTTCAATTAAACCACCTACACTTGCAGACAATGCCATCAAAATGATTAAGGCACCGATATGTCCCACTGTTTCTGATGTCGCAAAACGTAAAGCACCACCAAAACCAAGACGGAACTGTGAACTATGCGGATCATGAGTCTGTAAGAACGGTGATTTCTTCTCATGCTCACGAACAATCGCCTCATGAATATTTAAAGCTGGTGCCTCTTTAGGCATAACCATTTTATCGTAAAGAATCATCGCAATAAGCACGAGTGGCAGAATCACTGGCGCAGTAAATTCATTCATTCCTGTATCTAATGCATATTTATAAAATGCAAGGACAACTACAGTAATTAAGATATATGGAATAACCGGTACGAAAGCTCGTGCCATACCTGGTAGTGCCACTTTTGGCGAGTTCACACGGAACTTTTCTTCGGCCAATAAAAGAGATACACCCAAGAAAATAAATGCTGTTAGCCAGAAGACATAAATACCATGTCCGAATAATTCATCAGATGTAACATGACGACTATCCAACATCGCAATTAGAACGACCAAGAGACATGGACGTACAACCACCCCTAGGGAGCCGGACATTGCAGATACAGCTAATGCATATTGACGGCGAGCGCCTGCGTTCCAAACTTCCTTATAAATAATCGCACCAGCCGCGATAACGAAAATCCCCGAAGCACCGGTATAAGCAGTCGGTACAGCAGCAGCAATCAGAATTAACCAAGTTAAGGTTTCTGGCGCCAAGTTCCATGGACGAAGTACATTTAAGAACAAGTCCATAACACGGGTTTGTGTGAGTAACATACCCGCCCAAATAAATAAGGCAAGATTTAAGAAGATACCCGAGAACTCAACCAATAAACCAAGGTAAATCCCTTGCCCCATTGGATAATCCATAAAGAACGTGAATACAATACCTGTAATTAGTGCCATATAGGCATATAAAGGTACAGAAAGTAAGGCTAAACCTATATTACCGCCTTCACGTTTTGGTGGAGGTGAAACAAATAGTTGATACAGACTAATTAAGGTCAGAACAACAAACAGAATCATCCATATCCAGTAAATCGTTACTGTTTCATAAGTAGGTGTTACCCCGGAATTAATGACTGAACGATACTGGCTAATGACCGAGAAGCTTAGTAGCGCATTACCAATCAACATAAATAGAGAATACACTTTGTAATCTATTTTTGTTGCTGGATTACGCAAGCCAATATGGTGATATTTCAATGATGCAGTAATCGCTGAAATCAGTACCATAAAGACCAGTAAAATGGCACGGTTCTCTGTACCGAATTTAAAAATACCAAAGAAACCTGTTTCGATCGCACGATAAGTACGTACGCCCGGGTTTGCTTCGATATATTTAATAGTTTTGTCGTAAGCCTGATATTTTTCTTCACATTGCTGCTGTGCTGCTAGTAAGGACGCACGGACATCACTTTCCGATGCAGCACCAAAGAAGCTCGCAAAATCATCAGATGCATTTGCTTTCATCTGCTCTTTTACTTGAGCATCAATATTCGGATGTCGATCACAAGTCGGCTTTTCAGGCTCAGCACGCAAGAATGAATATTGCATGCCTGTAGCAGGGTCACCATAAAGACGTTCCCCGATACGTAATAATTGACCGTGGATCATTTCCCCGGTACCAATTATGAGCGTCATCAATAGTAAAATGAGGATAATGAATGTTGAGATCCATTCATTCCAGATATAACCCAGCAGACCTAATCCAGATCTTTTTTCTTGATATTCTTGCATAAATATTCCAATTTTGTTCTCTCAAATCCCTCATAACAAAGGCTTTGAGTCATGCAATTTCCTTGGTCAGGGGTATCGCCCATCCCCCTTCTACCAATCCCTTTATTCAACGATCAAATTTGCATCAAACTTTATCAATAAAGAATGACTAAAATCACTTTTTTAACAGTTTGTATTGTCAATCTTTCTATTTGAATCTTTGTATGAGCCAATAGCATCCTCCAAAGATTGCACCACCAATCGCCCCATATAGATGAGCTTCAGTTAAAACTGGACTACCAATGAGCTGGGCTGTTCCTGTTTGCCCAAATGTATTTTCCCAAATCAACTTTGCAACAATTAAACCTAAGACCAGAAATGCAAAATTCCTTTCTTTACGGTATTGCAAGTAAACCAAAGCAACTGCGGTATATAACCCATGGAGTACCCCAGAAAGGCCTGCATATGCATCGATATTGGGCAAATAAAAATAGAACACCAAGCTAATAAAAGGTGGTAAAAGAAAAAGAAGACTTAAAATGTGCCACACTTTGGTATGGGGAAATATGAAAGGCAAACACGCAAATGCCATCATATTTAAAAGAAAGTGAATCCATCCGACATGTACCCAGTGCGCTGTCCATAAACGCCAGAACTCGCCGAGTAAGCTTTCACGCCAATAGATAAAATAATCTGGAAACACCTGTAAACATGCAGAAACAGAAATGCACCCTGCGACCAAAAGCACTTTTTTATTGAGTACATGATCTTTCATAGCACACTCCTTTTAAACCAGACTCCTTACGATTACTAGAGTTAGTAACCCTAAGGAGTGAGTTCCTTCAGATCTATTTACTGTGCTGGTGCAGTTTTCGTGTCAGCTGGGGCTTCCGATGCAGCTCCACCATCAAACAACTCATCCAATTCAGCTGAGCCTTCGTTTTTCTCATCCCAGAAATGAGACATACCGTCATCACCGGTACGAACACCAGTATGCTCAGTCCAGTAACGGTCAGAAATACCGCGCACAATTAAACCAGCCATACTATCGATTAATTTAAAGTTCGGATTGACTGGTTTGTCATCTGCTTGAGATGCAGCATAAGTTTTTAATGCATCACGGATTTTAGCATCGTCACCACTCGCTTGAGCAGCTACGGCATATAATGCATGAGATAAACGAACACCTTTTTGTTCACCAATTTGCACGGACTGTTTTAAAGTCTCATATGGATCAGGCTTCCCTTCATTAGCGCCTGGTAATAAAGTCCAGATCACTGCACGGGTTGCATTTGGTGCGCCCCAGAATTTTTGGTTATCAAGGCAGACCATACCGCGCTCTACAATAGCAGCAATATCTTTCGGAACATTGACAGAACCGCCAGAGTTAATGTCGTTGGTCACAGCTTGAAGGCCACTAATCATCCCAAGTAAATATACAGTTTGGTCAATATCACTACGCATTGTTGGACAAGAATCACCTAAATGATATTTATATTTAGATTCCCAACGATCAGCAAAGAGCTTATAGCCTGCGTATTGTCGCTCAGCAGCAATTGCAGCCCAACGCTTCTGTGCAATACGTGCATCTTGAGCTTCTGTTACCTGCCCTGCTTTTGAAGCGCGCAAATAACGTAACTCCTGTTCTAATGCTTGGTTTTCCGCGCATACACCTGAAGCAGCATACATTAAGACAGCAACACGAGTAGGATCTGCACCCATACCTTTAGTCGACATGATTGCAGGAGTTAAGGCACTACCAGTATTACAAACCATTTCAGCATCTTGCATTGCCAAAATAGGTGGAACGACGTGCTTTTCCGTAAAACCTAAAGCAACATTTGCTCCGCTTTTCACGACGTATGAACAACCTGATAAAACTGAAGCTGCAAGAAAACTTACCGCCAAACCTTGGCATATTTTTTGGACTTTAGACATCTTCCTGTCCTCGATGTAATTTGTTTTTTCCTTTTCAGATGTACATTAGCAGATGCATATCTTGAATAAAAGAGTAATTACTCTAATTGTAGCGCTTATACTTTGACACACTTCACAGCAGATAAAATTGACAGTTTTTCAGGGAAACAAAAATTTTAGGCAAAAAAAAGTAGCATTGCGACGGTTCAGCACATGCTACTTATTAACTGAGATAAGCTTTTAACGGCTTATATTATTGTTGTTCTAGATAATCCTTAAGTAAAGTTCCTGCTCTTCCTACTACTACAGCCATAATTACTGCAATCAACAGAAACATCCACATTGAAATCTCCATGAGAGACCTCCTTACTACATTCGCACCCAGTTAAAAACTGGACACTTGATGAAATTAATCGATTAACCAATTAGACTATTGACTGATCGATGACCTTTGCATCCTCTGTCTCTTAACTTTGCTAAGATTAACTCGGTTAAGATGTTCCCTGAGTAAAGTTCCTGCTCTTCCTATCACCACCGCCATAATTATGGCAATGACCAAGAACGACCATGTTGGCATCTCCATTTGAGACCTCCGACACACTTTACGTTGGTGTTTGTACTTTAACCGATAGAATAGTAACCATATTGAGAAATTGTCCGACAATTAACTTTCTTGCTGTTTTTTCTGTATTTTAACTAGACAATTTCAATTTCCCTAAAAGAAATAAAAGATAAGATATTGATTAATAATAATTTTAAATAAATATACAAATGTAGAATTGTCTAACAATTAATAGAGTTTTTCTAAAGTTTTAAGCTTTTTCCACTCTACTAATGACATTTGATCAAACCAAATGATAGAAGTTAGTGTTTTATGACCTTCAAAATAGATCACTATGAAAATCTGATAATCAATTATTTTTAAAATTTTGACGCGTGAAATGGTGTTCTGTGAGTGATAAGCAAGCGACCATAGTTTTTTATCTAAATAAGCAATTTGTGCAAGCTGCGGACGCTTTAAAAAGAAAATAAAGCTGATAAATAGTAAGCTGATTACAACTAACCACCATAGTAACGGCATTAATTGATAAAATAGAATTGCTAAGCTTAAGCCAATAAAAAACTGAAATATAATCGAAAAACGACTATATTTCAGCTTAAAATTCAAATGGTTGATCAAAATAAATTAACCATGAACATAGTGTTTTAATTTATAGATAAAGTCACGTAATTCGGTACGTGGTGGTTCTGATACTTCCATAAACCAATCGAGTAAATCAGGATCTTCCTGTTCTACCAACTCAGCAAACAACGCTTTTTCTGCCGGGTCTGCCTTTAAATAATAATTTTTCACATAAGGGTCAAAATAGACATCAATTTCCTTTAAACCACGACGTGCGCGATAGATTACTTTACGTTCTTCCAAGGTCATTTCTTCAGACATTTATTTCCCCATCTGCGTTGATAGTGCGCTTAGTTTACCTGATCACATGAGAAAGTTCGCTAAAAATATCAAATTGACCAAACTTATCACTTCACCGCCATAAATGAGCATTCATCACATTGTTAGACCTAGTCGCTTCCCTTATGTTTAGCTCATAACATCAAGCCCAAACCAAGGAAGAAATACAATGCAATCTGGTGCTATTCGTCCCATTCCAAATATGTTACCTCGCCATTTATTTAACGAAGAACATGAAGCTTTTCGGGAAACGGTACGTAAATTCTACGAGAAAGAAGTTGTACCTAATATTGAAAAATATGAAAAACAACAACATGTTGACCGAGATCTTTGGAATAAAGCTGGTGCCTTAGGTTTACTCTGTACTACTATGCCAGAACAATATGGTGGTTCAGGTGTCGACCGCCTATACAGCATGATTCTTATTGAAGAACAAGCCTATGCGATGGACTCAAGTACAGGTTTCTCACTGCATTCCGACATTGTAGCCAACTATATCAATAACTTCGGTAATGAAGAGCAAAAACAGAAATGGCTCCCTAAAATGGCTACTGGTGAGACGGTTACCGCAATTGCCATGACCGAGCCGGGAACAGGTTCAGACTTGCAAGCGGTTCGTACAACAGCCGTTCTTGATGGCGATGAATATGTCATTAATGGTTCAAAAATATTTATTACCAATGGCTATTTATGCGATATGGCGATTGTCGTTTGTAAAACGGGGAATAGCGATAAAGGATCTGCCAATTTATCACTCATTATTGTCGAAGCTGACCGTGCTGGTTTTACTAAAGGCAAACCACTTAACAAAATTGGTATGAAAGGCCAAGATACCTGTGAACTCTTCTTTGATAACGTTCGTGTTCCTAAAGAAAATCTTTTAGGTATGGAAGGTATGGGCTTTATCATGCTCATGAAAGAATTAGCGTGGGAGCGTATGCTAGTTGCTATTATCTGCCAAGCCGGGGCAGAAGCGGCATTTGCACATACTGTTCAATATACAAAAGATCGTAAAGCATTCGGCAAACCAATTGGAGCATTCCAAAATACTCGTTTTAAACTTGCTGAACTTAGAACAGAGATAGATTTCTGCCGTACCTATTTAGATCGTTGTATGGGATTACAACTCGATGAAAAATTGAGTGTTGAAGCTGCAGCGGCTGCAAAATATAAAATTTCAGATATGTTTTCAAAAGTTGTAGATGAATGTCTTCAATTACATGGTGGTTATGGCTATATGATGGAATATCCAATTGCACGCGCTTATATCGACCACCGAGCAAACCGTATTTATGCAGGCACCAATGAAATTATGAAAGAATTAATCTCTAGAACTCTTTAATCTTTACTATAAAAAGGAGGCTTATAGCCTCCTTTTTATTTTCGAATATCAAGACACTAATTTGGGTTTACGTGTGGTAACTTCTGAATGCTTATGAAAACGTAGAACACCATCATCAAATTTTGCATTTTTTAATGATTTTCGGTCTTCAAGATAATTATTGGTTACCTGCCATGGTGCTTGTTTACCTTGTTTAGGAATCACGTCGGCAGCACGACTAATATAACCAGATGATAAGCTACCCATAACTGTGTCCTCTTCCATCACACTCTTATCACCAGATGGAATGACTTCATCATAATTATTCTTATCCATGTAATTTAATAAACGACAGATATAATCTGCTGCAATATCAACTTTTAATGTCCATGAAGCATTTACATAACCAATAATCATCGCCATGTTTGGTACATCGCTGAGCATCACGCCGTTATAAAGCATGTGTTCAGATGATTTAACTGGCTCCCCATCAATAGTTGCCTGCACACCGCCCATGATTTGAACCTGCAAACCTGTTGCAGATACGATAATATCGGCATCAAGATGCTTGCCTGATTTTAATTGAATACCAGTCTCAGTAAATTTTTCAATTTGATCAGTCTCAACACTCGCCTTACCTTCACGAAGAATTTTGAATAAATCACCATCAGGAACTACGCAAAGACGCTGATCCCAAGGGTTATATGAAGGTGTAAAATGTTTCATATCAACTTTACCCTTAAGTTGCATTTCAATTGCTTTTAAGAGTAAACGACGAACTGTTTTAGGATGCTTTTGAGACAATGCATAAATTGCTCGTTGCATACCAATATTACGAGCACGCGTAAATTTATAGGCTGCTTCTTCAGACATAAATCTACGAGTTTTTTCATAGATGAAATCAATAGACGGAACAGAAGCAATATAAGTTGGTGAACGTTGCAACATCGTTACATGACCTGCTCCACCTTTTGACATTGCAGGCACCAGTGTAATTGCTGTAGCTCCACTACCAATAATTACTACTTTTTTACCCTTATAATCCAAATTTTCCGGCCAATGTTGTGGATGAATGAGTTGACCTTTGAAAGCTTCTTGATTTGGGAAAGTCGGCGCGTAACCTTGGTCATAATTATAATAACCAGTACAACCTACAACGAAGTTAGCAACCCAAGTCTGCTGTTTTTTCTTATTGTCCTCGACAATAACATGCCACTTTTTCGAGGCAGAATCATAATTCGCAGAAAGGACACGATGGCCAAAATGAATTTTTTCTTTTAACTTAAACTCATCAATCACTTGCCCTAGATATCCTTTAATAGAGGCACCATCAGCAAGAACATTGGCTTTACACCATGGTTTAAAGTTAAAACCAAAAGTAGACATATCTGAATCAGAACGGATACCAGGATAGCGGAAAAGATCCCAAGTTCCACCAAACGATTCACGACGCTCCAAAATTTCAAACTGACGTTGTGGAGAGTTTTTAGATAAATGGGCAGCAACACCTATTCCTGATATGCCTGCACCAATGATTAATACATCAACTTGCTTTTCCATTTTATTTTTATACCCATTGTTGAGAATATGACTTTATTAAATCACAATTTTGACAATACACAATGTCAAGTTTGACCGTTTATCCGTTTTTTTATGTCACTTGGGGACAAATTTTTAATTTTATGTTTTTTGGAAAATAAAAAAGACCGGCATAAAGCCGGTCTTTTTTGAATAATATCAATTATTCAGCTGAAGTGTTCACTTCACGATCTACAAGCTCAACGTAAGCCATCGGTGCTGCATCACCAGCACGGAAGCCCGCTTTAAGAACACGTAGATAACCGCCGTTACGTTCTTTGTAACGAGGGCCGAGTACGGTAAATAATTTACCAACAGTTGCAGCATTACGAGTACGAGCAAATGCTAAACGACGATTTGCTACAGTATCGTTTTTTGCTAGAGTGATTAAAGGCTCAGCAACACGACGTAATTCTTTAGCTTTAGGCAAAGTTGTTTTGATCAACTCATGTTCAAATAAAGAATTAGCCAAGTTTTGGAACATCGCTTTACGATGGCTGCTTGTACGGCCTAATTTCACACCACTATTACGATGACGCATGGTGATAGTCCTACTTAATTAACGGCTACGATAGGCAAAACGGTCGTCCATACGAAGACTAGCTGGTGGCCAGTTCTCAAGACGCATACCGAGTTGTAAACCTTTCGATGCCAAAACATCTTTGATCTCTGTTAACGATTTTTTACCAAGGTTAGGAGTTTTTAACAACTCAACTTCAGTACGTTGAACAAGATCACCAATGTAGTAAATATTTTCTGCTTTCAAACAGTTAGCAGAACGAACAGTAAGCTCTAGATCATCTACTGGGCGAAGCAAGATTGGGTCAACTTCTTCACGAGGTTCTTGAGCAACAGGAGTTTGGTCTTTCTGAAGATCAACAAAAATTGCAATTTGTTGTTGCAAGATTGTTGCCGCTTTGCGGATTGCTTCTTCAGGATCAACCGTACCATTGGTCTCAAGATCGATTACCAGTTTATCTAAATCGGTACGTTGTTCTACACGCGCATTTTCTACGGTGTAAGAAACACGTTTAATTGGGCTATAAGAAGCATCTAACTGTAAACGACCTACAGGACGTGTTTCGCCTTCAGGGAAACGAGAGTCAGATGTTTCATAACCACGACCTTGAGAAACTTTCAAGCGCATTTTTAATGAGCCTGTAGCACTCAAAGTACCAATTAAATGTTCTGGGTTAACCACTTCAACATTATGAGGCAAACGAAGGTCGGCAGCAGTAATGTCACCAGGACCTTGTTTTTCTAATGTTAAATAAGCTTCATTTTGATCGAACAGCTTAATAGACAATCCTTTTAGGTTCAGCAAGAGCTCGACGATGTCCTGCTGCAAGCCTTCTAAAGTACTGTACTCGTGCTCGACACCTTCTATCTCTACTTCAACCACAGCAGCGCCTGGCAAAGAAGACAATAGAATGCGACGTAAAGCATTACCTAGAGTATGGCCAAAACCACGCTCTAAAGGTTCCAGAATCACTTTTGCCGAGGTCCCGCTTACCGCTTCGACCTTGATCGCTTGCGGAGTTAGAAACTCGTTTGCAGTACGCGTCATTATTGCTACCTCAAGGATTATTTAGAATACAATTCTACAATCAAGCTTTCGTTGATTTCAGCAGGTAAATCAGAACGATCTGGTGCAGCTTTAAACGTACCTTCAAGCTTAGAGTGATCAACTTCGATCCAAGCTGGAATACCACGTTGAGCAGCCAATTCAATCGCGTTTTTAATACGCAATTGTTGTTTAGCACCTTCGTGAACCGCAATTACATCACCAGCTTTAACTTGAATAGATGCGATGTTTACACGACGACCATTCAAAGTAATGCTACGGTGACTTACTAACTGACGAGCTTCTGCACGTGTAGAACCAAAACCCATGCGATAAACAACGTTATCAAGACGGCTTTCAAGCAATTTCAACAAGTTCTCACCAGTTGCGCCTTTAACACGAGCTGCTTCTTTATAGTAGTTACTAAATTGACGCTCTAACACACCGTAAATACGACGGACTTTTTGTTTTTCACGTAATTGTAGTGAATACTCAGATTGCTTACCACCGCGAGCCTGACCATGCTGACCAGGTGCTTTGTTAGCTTTTTTAGTTTTGACGTCAAATGGTTTAACGCCAGATTTAAGTTGCAGGTCTGTCCCTTCGCGGCGAGAGAGTTTGCATTTTGGACCAATATAACGAGCCATGAATGTTTCTCCTTACACGCGACGTTTTTTAGGTGGACGGCAACCGTTGTGAGGAATTGGAGTCACATCGGTAATGCTGTTAATCTTATAACCCACTGCGCCTAATGCACGAACCGCAGACTCACGACCTGGACCAGGACCTTTTACAAGGACGTCAAGGTTTTTCAAACCGTAATCTAAAGCTGCTTTACCAGCAACTTCAGCAGCTACCTGAGCAGCAAACGGAGTTGATTTACGTGAACCACGGAAGCCTTGTCCACCTGAGGTGGCCCAAGCCAATGCATTACCTTGACGATCGGTAATCGTAACAATGGTGTTATTAAAAGACGCGTGAATGTGTGCAACACCTTCAGAGACGGTACGAGTGACCTTCTTGCGTGTGCGAGTATCTTTAGCCATCTTTTAGCTTCCAGAAATCTTACTTTTTAATCGGTTTGCGCGGACCTTTACGGGTACGTGCGTTAGTTTTGGTGCGTTGACCACGGACAGGCAAGCTGCGACGATGACGAAGGCCACGATAGCAACCTAAATCCATTAAACGTTTAATGTTCATGGAAATTTCGCGACGTAAGTCACCTTCGGTAGGAACCTTAGCAACTTCTGCACGAATCGCATCAAGCTGTGCATCGTCCAACTCACGGATCTTAGTAGTCTCAGTAATACCAACTGCAGCTAAGATGTTCTTAGCAGTGTGGCGACCGATACCAAAGATGTAAGTGAGGGAGATAACAGCATGCTTGTTATCCGGAATGTTTACACCGGCAATACGAGCCATTCACTTTTCTCCAAAAAGGCAGTAGAGATAATCAACCGCCCCACAAAAATCTTGAGGGGCGGATATTAACCCAATTCGCCTACTGAAATCAACAGGTCTTGATTAGATTAACCTTGACGCTGCTTATGACGAGGTTCTGCGCTACAAATCACGCGAATAACCCCATTACGACGGATAACTTTACAGCTACCACAAATTTTCTTTACAGAAGCTTGTACTTTCATGATGAAACCTCTAAGTGCGCTTATCCCTTAGGATGAGCAGTCGTTTTTCTCATTAATGTTTGATTGTCATATTGATGAGAAGTTAAATGCGCTTGTAGCTGAGCCATAAAGTCCATAACAACAACGACTACAATGAGTAATGAGGTACCACCCAAATAGAATGGAATACCAAAAGAACTTTGTAGAATCATTGGCATCAAACAAATGACTGTAATATAAATCGCACCAATAAACGTCAAACGATTAAGAATATGATCTAAGTAACGAGCAGTTTGCTCACCTGGGCGAATACCAGGCACATAAGCTCCGCTGCGTTTTAGATTTTCTGATACTTCCTTAGGGCTAAATACTAAAGCCGTATAAAAGTAACAGAAAAAGATAATTAACGCACCAAAGAGCACCAAATACAAAGGCTGTCCAGGCGACAATACTAAAGCTAAATCTTGTAAACTACGTTTAATTAAACCAGCATTCGGATCTGCACTTCCTACCCATTGACCCAAACTAGCTGGGAACAAGAGTAAAGAGCTCGCAAAAATCGCAGGAATCACACCAGCCATATTAATTTTCAATGGTAGATGTGTTTGCTGAGCTGTAAATATACGACGCCCTTGCTGCTTCTGTGCATAGTTTACTGGAATACGACGCTGTGCTTTTTCAATAAACACAATCGCTGCCAATACACCAAGAGACAAAAGACCAAAGATAACAAGACCAATTAAACTTGTTTGACCATTATCGACAGATGATACTGATTGCATAATTAATTTAGGCAAACCAGCAACAATACCTGCAAAAATAATCATTGAGATACCATTACCGATACCTCTTTCAGTGATTTGTTCACCTAGCCACATTAAGAA
This sequence comes from Acinetobacter sp. AOR01_HL, assembly GCF_027855455.1. Taxonomy (NCBI): domain Bacteria; kingdom Pseudomonadati; phylum Pseudomonadota; class Gammaproteobacteria; order Moraxellales; family Moraxellaceae; genus Acinetobacter; species Acinetobacter sp. AOR01_HL. The sequence continues at coordinate 43,859 of NZ_JAKTIM010000020.1, forward strand.
CATAGTTCCTGCGACAAGTGATGTAACTGCAGGTATATAAAAAGCAAGACCACTAGATAGAGTAATACCCTGTCCAATAAGACCTGCACACATACCCACTGCCTGAACCACTGCAAGTAATAATGTACCCTGACGCGTATATTGATTAATTTTACGTTTACCTTGCTCCCCTTCCTTTTTCAAGGCTTCGAGAGAAGGAATCACTGTAGACATTAACTGCACAATAATTGATGCAGAAATATAAGGCATGATCCCTAAAGCAAGAATCGACATTCGCTCTAAAGCACCGCCAGAAAACATATTGAATAGCCCAAGAATAGTTCCTTGGTTTGCATGAAATAAATTTTCTAACGCAGCATTATTAATGCCTGGTACTGGAATATGCGCTCCTAGTCGAAAGACCAGCAATGCACCGATTAGAAAACTCATCCGGCGAATAATTTCACGATATTTCACGTGAAATGGCTGACCTTTCATCATGTTGACATGACCTGAAGAACTAGGAGACATAGACACTCGAGATTACTCCTCGACTTTGCCGCCAGCTGCTTCAATTGCAGCTTTAGCGCCTTTAGTCAATGCAACACCTTGAACAGTGAATGCACGAGTGATTTCACCAGAAAGCACGATACGAGCGCGAATTTGATCACGACGAACAACATTCGCAGCTTTTAAAGTTTCAAGGCTAACGATGTCGCCTTCCACTTTACTTAACTCAGACAAACGTACTTCAGCAGTTTTTAAAGCGATTTGGCTAGTGAAACCGAATTTAGGTAAACGACGATAAATCGCTGTTTGACCGCCTTCGAAACCTGGACGAACGCCACCACTTTTACGTGATTTTTGACCTTTGATACCACGACCACCAGTCTTACCAACGCCAGAACCGATACCACGGCCTAAACGACGGTGTTCACGTTTTGCACCTTCTGCAGGTGCAAGCTCATTTAAACGCAGAGTCATGGCTTATTCCTCTACACTAACCATATAGTAGACTTTGTTGATCATACCACGGTTAGAAGGCGTATCTTGCACTTCTACAGTATGACCAATACGACGCAGACCTAAACCTTGTAAGCAAAGCTTGTGATTTTTCAAGCGATGTGAAGAAGATTTAGTCTGGGTAACTTTAATCGTTTTCATGATTGATTACCCTTGAATTTCTTCTACTGATTTACCACGTTTCGCAGCGACTTTCTCAGGAGAAGTCATATCACGCAAACCTTTAAAAGTTGCGTTTACTACGTTAGCAGCGTTAGTAGAACCATAACATTTAGCAAGTACGTTATGTACACCTGCAGCTTCAAGAACGGCACGCATTGCACCACCAGCGATTACGCCAGTACCTTCTGAAGCAGGTTGCATGTATACACGGCTTGCACCATGACGAGCATTCACAGGGTGTTGTAAAGTAGTACCAGCAAGGTCTACAGTGATCATGTTACGACGTGCAGCTTCAAGTGCTTTAGAAATAGCAGCTGGAACTTCACGAGCTTTACCACGACCAAAACCTACGCGACCATTACCATCGCCCACAACAGTTAATGCTGTGAAAGAGAAGATACGACCACCCTTAACAACCTTGGCTACACGATCAACGGCAACCAGCTTTTCAACGAGACCTTCGTTTTGTTCAACTTTTGCCATGATTAGAACTCCAAGCCGCCTTCACGAGCAGCATCAGCCAAGGCTTTGATACGACCATGATATTTAAAACCAGAACGGTCAAATGCAACTTTAGTAACGCCAGCTGCTTTAGCACGTTCTGCGATTAAAGCACCAACTTTCGTCGCAGCTTCAATATTACCAGTAGTACCACTACGTAAAGATGCATCTAAAGTTGAAGCTTGCGCTAAAACTTTGCCACCATCTGCTGAAATAACTTGAGCATAGATGTGACGCGGAGTGCGGTTTACACACAAACGAGTCGCACCCAATGCACGGATGTGCAAGCGTGTGCTTTTCGCACGACGCAAACGGGATTGTTTCTTTTCGTTCATAAGAACCTCGCGCCTTATTTCTTCTTAGCTTCTTTACGAAGAATGACTTCATCCGAATAACGAACACCTTTACCTTTATATGGTTCAGGAGAACGGTATGCACGGATTTCTGCCGCTACTTGACCTAACAACTGCTTGTTTGCTGATTTCAAAATGATTTCAGTAGCAGTTGGAGTTTCCGCTGTTACACCTTCAGGTAAAGCGTAGTCAATTGGGTGTGAGTAACCAAGGTTAAGGTTTACAACTGTACCTTTAACCGCAGCTTTATAACCAACACCAACTAGCTGCAACTTACGTTCGAAGCCTTCGCTAACACCTTTAACAAGGTTGTTCAATACAGCGCGAGCAGTACCAGCTTGCATCCAAGCATCTTTCGATTCTTTAGCTGGAGCAAGTTGAAGTTTACCTTCTTCCTGTTTTAGCTCGACCAGCGCATGCAGGTTGAAAGACAATGTACCTTTGCTGCCTTTCACTTCGACCTGCCGGCCGTTCTGAGTAACTGTTACACCATTTGGTACAGTTACTGGGGCTTTAGCCACACGAGACATGAGGAATCACCTATTAAGAAACAAAAGCAATAACTTCACCACCGATGCCCGCAGCACGTGCAGCGCGATCAGTCATGATGCCTTTGCTTGTAGAAACAATTGCAATACCTAAACCTTGCTTAACGCTTGGAAGTTTATCTTTACCACGGTATTGGCGAAGGCCTGGACGGCTTACGCGCTTAACCATTTCGATAACTGGCTTGCCTTCGAAATATTTTAAAGTAATAGTCAAAGTAGATTTTGTCTCTTCTTGAGCAACTTCTACGTTTGAAATATAACCTTCTTGTTGAAGTACGTTTGCAATAGCAACTTTCAACTTAGAAGACGGCATAGAAACAGTTTGTTTCTTAGCCATTTGTGCGTTACGAACACGTGTTAGCATGTCGGCAACGGTATCTTGCATACTCATTTAGTCGCTCCTTACCAGCTTGCCTTAACAACGCCTGGTACATCACCTTGCATTACTGTGTCACGTAATTTGTTACGGCTTAAACCGAACTTACGGAAGTAACCATGAGGACGACCAGTTAAACCACAACGGTTACGAAGACGTACCGGAGATGCATTACGTGGCAATGCTTGTAACTTTAACATCGCTTCGAAACGTTCTTCGTCGCTCGCATTTACATTTGCAATAGTAGCTTTTAATTCAGCACGTTTTGCAGCGTATTTAGCAACAGTTTTTTCGCGTTTCAATTCGCGATTAATCATACCTTTCTTAGCCATATCGACCTCTTATTTGAACGGGAAGCCGAATGCACGCATAAGCGCACGGCCTTCGTCATCGGTGCGAGCAGTCGTAGTAATAGTAATATCCATACCACGAATACGATCAATCTTGTCGAAATCGATTTCAGGGAAAACGATTTGCTCTTTCAAACCCATTGAGTAGTTACCACGACCGTCGAAAGATTTCGCTGAGAAACCACGGAAGTCACGGATACGAGGGATTGCGATAGAGATCAAACGGTCCAAGAATTCGTACATTTGGTCGCCACGTAAAGTAACTTTACAACCAATTGGCCAACCATCACGGATTTTGAAACCAGCGATAGATTTACGTGCAAGAGTAACTACTGGTTTTTGACCAGCAATTAATTGCATGTCAGCTACAGCGCCGTCTAATAATTTCTTATCAGTAGCTGCTGCGCCTACACCCATGTTAAGAGTGATTTTTGTGATGCGAGGAATTTCCATCACATTCTTAATGCTAAGTTCTTCTTGTAACTTCGCTTTAAGTTCGTCGTTGTAACGTGCTTTAAGTCTGGCCATTGCCTTTTCAACCTATTACTTCGCTACCGCCACTGATTCACCAGTTGATTTGTAAACGCGAGTTTTCACGCCATCAATCACTTGGTAACCAACACGGTCAGCCTTCTGGGTTGTAGCATTTAAAATTGCCACGTTTGAGATATGAAGCGAAGCTTCTTGAGTAACGATACCGCCTTCAGCGCCAGTTACACGATTCGGCTTTTGATGCTTCTTCACTAAGTTAAGGCCTTCAACCTTAACGCGGTCTTCAGAAACAGACAAAACAGTACCCTGTTTGCCTTTTTCTTTACCTGCGATCACGATAACCTGATCGCCTTTTTTAATCTTAGCCATGATTGCCTCTTATAGAACTTCAGGAGCCAATGAAATGATTTTCATGAACTGTTCAGTACGAAGTTCACGAGTCACTGGTCCGAAGATACGAGTCGCAATCGGAGCTTTGTTGTTGTTCAAAATAACTGCAGCGTTATCATCAAAACGGATCACAGAACCATCTGGACGACGAATGCCGAACTTAGTACGAACTACAACTGCATTCATCACGTCACCTTTTTTAACACGTGCGCGTGGAATAGCTTCTTTTACAGTAACTTTAATAATGTCGCCAACAGAAGCATAACGACGATGTGAACCACCAAGTACTTTAATACATTGTACGCGGCGAGCACCACTGTTGTCTGCTACGTCGAGCATAGTTTCGGTTTGAATCATTGCCCTACTCCAAAACCGAGCATCACCGGTCACAATTTCGAAAGGCTCAAAGAGTACTCGAAATTGACCGATGATGCAACAAGAACGTCGAATTACTCAGCAGCTGCTTCAACTACTTCCACTAAAGTCCAAGCTTTAGTTTTAGAAATTGGGCGGCTTTCTTTAATGGTTACAACATCGCCAATTTTAGCAACGTTGTTCTCATCATGAGCGTGTAACTTAGTTGAACGGCGAATTGATTTGCCATACAACGGGTGTTGAACGCGGCGTTCGATAAGGACAACAATAGATTTGTCCATTTTGTCGCTTACTACTTTGCCGGTTAACGTGCGGACTGTTTTTTCACTCATTGTCCGTTCCCCTGTTTTTCGGTAAGGAGTGTCTTAATACGAGCAATTGTCTTACGAGCAACTTGCACTTCGTGCGATTTACCCAACTGACCAGTTGCTTTCGCCATACGAAGACGGAATTGGTTAAGCTGTTGCTCATCAAGCAAAGCTTTCAACTCTTCTACCGATTTTTCACGTAGATCTTTAGTTTTCATTACATTACCGTCCGAGTCACGATAGTGGTTTTAAACGGAAGTTTAGCAGCAGCTAAAGCAAAAGCTTCACGTGCCAAGTCTTCGTTCACACCTTCAATTTCGTACAGGATCTTACCTGGTTTGATCTCACAAACCCAATATTCCACGTTACCTTTACCGTTACCCATACGAACTTCTAATGGTTTTTCGGTAATTGGTTTGTCCGGGAATACGCGAATGAAGATTTTACCACCACGTTTAATACGACGGCTAATGGTACGACGTGCAGCTTCAATCTGACGTGCAGTCATACGACCACGCTCAGTTGCTTTAATTGCAATCGAACCAAATGATACTGTACTACCACGATGTGCTAGACCAGTGTTACGGCCTTTATGCACTTTACGGAATTTGGTACGTTTAGGTTGCAACATGGATTATTCTCCCTTGTCAGCAGCACGGTCACCGCGACGACCACGACGCTCTTGACCTTCACCACGACCACGACCGCGTTTAGCTGGACGTTCTTCAGCAGGAGCAGGGTTCATGACTTGTTTCATGCCACCTAAAATCTCACCACGGAAAATCCAAACTTTAACACCAATCGTACCGTAAGTAGTTTCAGCACGCATAGTTGCATAGTCGATGTCCGCACGAAGAGTGTGCAAAGGTACACGACCTTCACGATACCATTCTGTACGAGCGATCTCTGCACCACCTAAACGGCCAGAAACTTCAACTTTGATACCTTTAGCACCAGCACGCATAGTGTTTTGAACCGCACGCTTCATAGCACGACGGAACATTACACGTTTTTCTAATTGAGAAGCGATTGCTTCAGCAACTAAACGCGCGTCCAAGTCTGGGCGATCAATTTCGTTGATGCTTACTTGCGCTGGAACACCCATGATGTTGGTAAGTTCGCGCTGTAATTTTTCAATGTCTTCGCCTTTTTTACCGATTACGATACCAGGACGAGCTGTGCTAATTGTTACTTTAGCAGCACCTGATGGACGTTCGATAAGAATATTGCTAACCATCGCATTCTTAAGTTTTTTAGTTAAAAACTCACGAACTTGAAGATCTTTAAGCAAGTATTCAGCGTATTGTTTCGGATTCGCATACCAGTTAGCGTTATGACGTTTCACAACACCTAGGCGGATACCGATTGGATGAACCTTCTGACCCATATCAAACCCCTACCTTAACGGTGATGTGACAAGTACGCTTAGTAATACGATCTGCACGGCCTTTAGCACGTGGCATAATACGTTTAAGGCTCATGCCTTCGTCAACGTAAATCGTAGAAACTTTAAGGTCGTCAACATCTAAACTGTTATTGTGTTCAGCGTTTGCAATTGCAGATTCCAATGCTTTTTTAACTAAAACTGCAGCTTTTTTGTTGCTGAAGTTCAAGATGTTTAAAGCATGTGCAACAGACTTGCCACGGATTAAGTCCGCAACCAAACGTGCTTTTTGTGCCGAGATAGCGGCACCGCGTAATTTAGCAGTTACTTCCATCATGACACCTATTAACGTTTAGACTTCTTGTCAACACCGTGACCACGATAGGTACGAGTTGGCGCGAATTCACCGAGTTTATGACCAACCATATGCTCAGTAACAATTACTGGAACGTGGTTACGGCCATTGTGAACAGAAATTGTTAAACCAACAAAGTCTGGAAGGATCATCGAACGACGAGACCAAGTTTTGATCGGCTTGCGAGAGTTACTAGCAACAGCCGCTTCAACCTTAGCGAACAAGTGCGCATCGACGAATGGGCCTTTTTTCAGAGAACGAGGCATTAGTCAGATTCCTTTACTTGACGCGACGGTCGCGAATAATCATCTTAGTCGTACGCTTGTTGGTACGTGTCTTGTACCCTTTAGCTTTTTGACCCCATGGGCTTACAGGTTGAATACCTTTGTTACGCCCTTCACCACCACCGTGTGGGTGATCAATCGGGTTCATCGCCATACCACGTACGGTAGGACGAACACCACGCCAGCGTGCAGCACCAGCTTTACCTAATGAGCGAAGGTTGTTTTCTTGGTTAGAAACTTCACCAATTACAGCGCGGCATTCAACGTGTACTTTACGCATTTCGCCTGAACGAAGACGAATGATTGCGTAAGAACCATCACGACCCAACAATTGAACAGAAGCACCAGCAGAACGTGCTAATTGAGCACCTTTACCGATTTTAAGTTCAACGTTATGAAGTGTAGAACCGATTGGCATGTTACGAAGTGGTAAACAGTTACCTGGACGAATTGGAGCATCGTTACCAGATTGTACTTTATCACCAGCACGTAAGCCTTTAGGCGCAATGATATAACGACGCTCACCGTCAGCGTATTTCAATAATGCAATATGCGCTGTACGGTTTGGATCGTATTCAATACGTTCTACAACAGCAGGTACGCCATCTTTGTTACGTTTGAAGTCAACGATACGGTAATGTTGCTTATGACCACCACCAACGTGACGAGTAGTAATGTGACCGTTGTTATTACGACCACCAGTACGTTTTTTTGCTTCTACCAACGGTGCATAAGGCGCGCCTTTGTGAAGATGGTCATGAACCACTTTCTCTACAAAGCGACGTCCTGGAGACGTTGGCTTACATTTTTGAATCGGCATAATTTTCGTCCTTATTCCGCTGCGCTTTCAGCGGTATCGCCCAAGTCAGCCATTTCAACATCTTGGCCGGCTTTCAGGGTGACGTATGCTTTTTTAACATCAGAACGACGTCCTAATGTACGACCAAAGCGCTTAGTCTTACCTTTAGTAATAGTTGTGTTAACTTTAACAACTTCTACACCAAAAAGTTTTTCAACTGCTTTTTTGATTTCAAGTTTAGTAGCGTTGATATCTACTTTAAATACTTGAACACCAGCAGTATCACCTAAAACTTGTGCCTTTTCTGAGAAGACTGGTCCTTTTAGGACTTGATAGATACGTTCGTTGTTCATCCGAGTTCTACCTCAATTTTCTTAGCAGCAGCTACAGACATCACAACTTTATCAAACGCGATCAAGCTTACAGGATCGATTGCAGTTGCATCTACCACATCAACGTGTGGAAGGTTGCGCGCTGCAAGATATAAGTTCTCATCTACAGCATCTGTAACGATCAAAGCACGAGCTGCATTTAAATCGTTAAGTTTTGCAAGCAATTCTTTAGTTTTTGGAGCAGCAACAGCAAACTCTTCAACTAAAACAAGGCGATCTTGGCGAACAAGTTCAGCTAAGATACATTGCATTGCACCGCGATACATTTTACGGTTTACTTTTTGAGACCAATCTTGTGGACGAGCAGCAAAAGTTTTACCACCACCAACCCAGATTGGGCTACGAATAGAACCCGCACGAGCGCGACCAGTACCTTTTTGACGGAATGGTTTTTTACCACCGCCAGAAACGTCTGCACGTGATTTGTGAGCACGAGTACCTTGACGACCACCTGCTAAGTAAGCAGTAACAACTTGGTGTACAAGAGCTTCGTTAAATTCACGTCCGAAAGCTACTTCAGACAATTCAACAGCAGAGCCGGAAACAGTTTTTAAATTCACGGTATTTCCCCTCAGGCCTTGATGGTAGGACGTACAATAACGTCACCGCCAGTTGCACCAGGAATTGCACCCTTAACAACCAAAACTGAACGTTCAGTGTCAACAGATACGATTTCAAGACCTTGTACTGTTACGCGTTCATCACCTAAGTGACCAGCCATTTTTTTGCCTTTGAACACGCGTCCAGGAGTTTGGTTTTGACCTGTAGAACCTAAAACACGGTGAGAAACAGAGTTACCGTGAGTAGCATCTTGGGTACGGAAATTCCAACGTTTAACACCACCTTGGAAACCTTTACCTTTTGATTGACCAGTTACGTCAACAATTTGACCAACTGTGAACAAATCAACGCCAATAGTACCGCCAACTTCACGGCCTTCAAGCTCAGCTTCAGTAACACGGAACTCTTTAACTAAACGACCAGCAGCAACACCCGCTTTAGCGAAGTGACCTTTTTGAGCATTAGTTACGCGAGACTCGCGACGTTCACCAGTAGTTACTTGAACAGCTTGATAACCATCAGTTTCAAGTGTTTTGATTTGCGTAATGCGGTTTGGATCGACTTCGATGACTGTAACAGGTACAGAAACACCAGCATCTGTAAAGATGCGAGTCATACCACATTTGCGACCGACTAAACCAATAGCCATGTGCATAAACCTCTAAAAAAGCGGCCTAATTAACTAATCGTTAATTAACCGAAAGCCTTAACCCAAAGCGATCTGAACATCAACACCAGCTGCAAGATCTAACTTCATCAATGCATCAACAGTTTTATCTGTAGGTTGAACGATGTCGATCAAACGTTTGTAGGTGCGGATTTCGTACTGGTCACGCGCATCTTTGTTAACGTGCGGTGAAGTAAGAACGTTGAAGCGTTCGATGCGAGTAGGCATCGGAATTGGACCACACACTTGTGCGCCGGTACGCTTAGCGGTTTCTACGATCTCTTGAGCAGATTGATCAATCAGACGATGATCAAAAGACTTAAGACGGATACGAATTCTCTGGTTAGACATACCAGTAAACTCCAAGCCAAATATATAAAGAATCACCTTTGACGCATCTCACCTATCTGGTAAGTGTCAAAGGCAGTGATAATCACCAAGGTCGTGATCGATGCCACGACTGTAATGCACATTTACTACTTTCTTCGCAGTAAATGCCCTCTTCTTGAGGGTCGCTCATTATAACGATTGTTTAAGTCTTATGCAATTCTCTTTTTCTATTTTCTGCTCAATTCATCCTTTTTCTCATCAACTCTATATTTTTTATTGATTGACCACGAACTCTATTGCCCTGTTTAAAAGTTGATTGCCTTGTTCAAACTTTTGGATGTCGCAATGATGTAATTCATCTAAAGATTGAACATACTCACCTTTAAAAATAGAAAGCTCTTGTTCGTTCTCTAAAAGAAGATTTAATACCTTCGGTGTCATTTCTGGATGAAATTGAAAACCAAGAACATTTGAACCAATTTGGTACATCTGGTTACGACAAACTGAGTTCTCTGCTAAATGAATCGCACCTTTAGGAATCTCAAAAGTTTCACTATGCCACTGCATTACATTTATTTTTTCTGGTAATAAAAAGCTTTCTTTAGGTAAATTCGGCACCCTTTGTACGGTCGACCATCCCAATTCTTGATAACGGTTTCTACTAACGGCGGCTCCTAATGCATTGGCAATAAGTTGGCCTCCGAGACAAAGTCCTATCGCAGGCTTTCCCGCCGCCAAATAACGACGTATCCATCTTTTTTCTATTTTTAACCATGGATAATTTGCCTCATCATTTACACTCATGGTTCCCCCCATAATAAGTAGCAAATCCACATCTTCAATGTGTGGCAATGCTTCTATTTCCAAAGGGAGATCAACTGGAAGTGCAAAAAACTCTGTAGCTGTTATCGTTGCATGGTGTGCTTTTAAGAATGAATAGCAGCTTCCAAAACCTTCGCCAGCAATATGTTGAAAATAGTGAACACGTAAATGCGACTTCATGCGCTTAAACCTATTGTTGTTAGAATGTTGGTTTGATCTTTGCAAAAATAAAGCCAAGTTTTAGTGAATGTTACACTAGTAACGAAACATCTTAGAAATAATCAAAAATCTAGCAGTTAAGTAAGTTTTCTCTTAATCTAATCTCATTATGTAAAGTATAGCGCCCCATGAAAAAGCATAACAATTTCCAAACCCAACTCATTCATGCACCACGAAAAGCACCTCAATTTATTGAAACCGTGCAACCTCCCTTATTTCGTGCATCAACTATTATTTTTAAATCGACTTCGCACCTTTTTGATCGTCACTGGACCGATCCTTATGACTATAGTTATGGCACCCATGGGACGCCTACGACATTTACACTAGGCGACAATATTGCTCAAATTGAGGGTGGTTTATACTGCCTACTTGCTCCAAGCGGGTTATCTGCGATTAATCTCGTAAATTCTGCTGTGTTAGCAACAGGTGATGAAGTTTGGGTGCCAGACAACATATATGGTCCGAATCTGGAACACCTAAACTACTTAAAAGATCAATATGGAATTAATGTTCAAGTTTATAACCCGATCGATGTCTCAAGTTTCCAGCCTTCTGATAAAACCAAGTTGCTATGGTTAGAAGCAGCAGGTTCTGTCACTCTTGAATTTCCAGATCTCAAAGCGCTAGTAAAAAAAGCAAAAGCACATGGCGTTTTAACTGCACTCGATAATACTTGGGGAGCTGGCCTCGCCTTTAATGCTTTTGATTTTTCCGATGAGCATTTATCAGTGGATTTAACCATTCATGCGCTTACCAAATATCCAAGTGGTGGTGGCGATATTTTAATGGGAAGTGTGGTAACTCGTGATGAGAAGTTACATCACCGTTTGTTCCGAATGCATGCCATTTTAGGGATTTCGGTATCTGGTGATGATACCGCCCAAATTCAACGTAGTCTTGCGCATATGTCATTAAGGTATGAGCAACAATCGAATAATGCTAAAACCCTACTGACATGGTTAAAAGAACAATCTCAGTTTGCACAAGTTCTACATCCAAGCGATAAAGCTTCACCTGGTCATCAATACTGGCAAGAAATTTGCTCAACAGGTAGAAGTGCAGGCTTAGTGAGTGTTGTGTTCAAATCTGATTATGATATTTCAGCAGTACGCCGTTTTTGTGATGCTCTTAAGCTATTCAAACTTGGTTTTAGTTGGGGAGGACCGGTGAGTCTCGTCATGCTTTATGATTTAAAAATGATGAGAAAACTTGAAAATACACATTTACAACAAGGTTTGTTGGTTCGCTTCTGTATAGGGCTAGAAGATCCACAAGATTTAATTCAAGATATCGAAAATGCTCTGAAACAAATGTAAAACGACAACATCAATAGTGGCTCACACTAAGGGATAAAAATATATGGGTACACCGATTGTTATTGCAAAAAATATTAACGACACATCAAAAGAAATTGTTTTACTTTCCCAATTTGCCAACCGGCACGGCCTGATTGCAGGTGCGACCGGTACAGGTAAAACAGTCACCCTAAAGGTGCTCGCAGAGAGTTTTTCTCGAATCGGCGTTCCCGTCTTTCTTGCCGACGCAAAAGGTGATGTTTCAAGCCTCGCAAAAGCTGGTGAAGCTTCGGATAAATTTAATGAACGCTTAAAGCTTTTACAGATCGACAGTGTTCCATTTGCAGCCAATCCAGTTGTTTTCTGGGATTTATTTGGTCAGCAAGGCCACCCTATTCGAACCACTATTTCTGAAATTGGACCAATTTTATTAGCACGTATACTTAACTTAAATGACACCCAAGAAGGTGTTTTATCTGCCGTATTCCGTATTGCAGACGACCAAGGATTACTTCTGGTCGACTTTAAAGATTTAAAAGCCATGATCACTTTTGTAAGTGAACATGCAGCTGAGTTTAAAGCCGAATATGGCAACTTATCTCCAGCCAGTTTAGGCGCTATCCAACGTAATCTCCTTGCTCTTGCCGACCAAGGTGGAGAGCAGTTTTTTGGAGAGCCAGCTTTAAATATTCTGGACTTTATACAAACCGACGTAAATGGGCATGGTTATATCAATATTCTTGCGGCTGACAAGCTCATGAATACACCTAAGCTATATGCTACTTTCCTGTTATGGATGCTTTCAGAATTATTTGAACAGCTTCCAGAAGTTGGTGATATGGATAAACCTAAACTCGTGTTTTTCTTTGATGAAGCTCACCTGTTATTCGACAACGCCAGTCAAGCTTTACAAGAAAAAATTGAACAAGTTGTACGTTTAATTCGTTCTAAAGGTGTGGGAATTTATTTTATTACCCAAAACCCGCTCGACTTACCAGAAAGTGTTTTAGGGCAACTCGGCAACCGTGTACAACATGCTTTACGTGCCTTTACTCCTAAAGATCAAAAAGCAGTAAAAACAGCAGCAGACACATTCCGCTCTAATCCCGATTTTAAAGTAGATGAAGCAATTACCGAGCTCGGTGTAGGTGAAGCACTGATTAGTTGTCTAGATGAACAAGGTACACCTCAAATTGTAGAACGTGGTTGGGTTATGCCTCCTTACTCTTCATTTACGCCTATCACTCCAGAAGAGCGTCAGACCTTAATTTCGCAAAGTATTATTGCCGGGGTTTATGAACAAGCTGTAGATCGTGATAGTGCCTATGAAATGCTCCAAAACAAAGTGGCTGAACGGGAACAGCAAAAACAAGATGCAGAACTCGCAAAACAGCAAGCAAAAGAACAGGAAACCTTAGCGAAACAACAAGCCAAAGAACAAGAGCGTCTAGCACGTGAACAGCAAAAAGAAGAGGAACGTGCGGCGCGTGAAAGAGCTAAACTTACTCAAGATATTGTCGGAACTTTTGCAAAAAGTGCTGCTCGCAGCTTAGGTGGTAGTACTGGCCAAAAATTAGTACGGGGGCTACTCGGCTCATTATTTGGAAAATAAAATTTATTTTTAAATCAGAATATTAATTTAGGGGATTTTATATCCCTTAAATTTTTTAAGGTTTTTATTAAAAAGCTATTGCTACAATTATTTTAAAGATGTATTTTAAATACATCTTATATAGCCAGATAATTAAGGTCTAGCCATGACTCCACAACAAATTGAACTCGTTAAATCTACTGTACCTGTATTGCGTGAACATGGTGTTACTCTAACTACATACTTCTATAAGCGTATGTTGAATAACAACCCAGAATTAAAAAATGTTTTTAATCTTGATGATCAGACCAGCCTGCGCCAACCTCGTGCTCTTGCAGCAGCTGTACTCGCGTATGCTGAAAATATTGAGAATCCTACGGTGCTTGCCAAAGCGGTTGAACGTATTACCACTAAACACGTGAGCTTAGATATTCAACCAGATCAATATGCAATTGTGGGCGACAACTTGCTTCATTCAATTAGTGAAGTTTTAAATGTTCCATTTGAATCAGAACTCATTGAAGCGTGGAAACAAGCTTATTTACAGTTGGCAGATATCTTAATTGGTGTTGAAAAACAAAAATATGAACAACTTGAAAGCTTGAAAGGTGGATGGGCTGGCTGGCGTTCATTTGAAATTACGCAAATTGACCCACTTGAGTCTGGCAAACGCTTTACTTTAAAGGCAACTGATCATGAAGATGTACTCACCAGCCCAGCAAATGCTTTTATCTCTGTAAAAGTTCAAGTACCTAACCAACAGCTTGAACAACCAAAAGCATTTAAGTTCACAGAGGCTCAAGAGGACAATACTTATCATTTTGATGTTCAACCAGAAGAAGACCATACAGAGTTCTCTGTTTCAAACATTTTGCTTGAGCACTATAGAGTTGGTGATCAAGTACAAGTTTCAGCTCCTTTAACGCTGTAACTTAAAAAGCTCTAGCCTGAAAGTTTTATTCTTTAGACTTTCAGGCTAAGATGATCAACCTCTTAACCTTTAGTTTTTGGTGATCATGCAACTTAATAAATTTACCGATTATGCTTTGCGAATATTAATGTATGTCGCTCGTCCAAGTGATGCGCCGTACACGATTGCAGAAATCGCTCAAGATTTATATGTTTCGCAAAATCATCTTGTGAAGGTTGTCCATTTTATGGGTAAACAAGAGTGGATTATTACCATTCGCGGCAAAGGTGGTGGAATTCGATTAAATCCAAAAGCTTTAGATTTAAAACTTGGAACAATTGTCCGAATTTTACAAGGTGACCACCAAATTGTTGAATGCAATACACCGCCTTGTGTTTTGCGCTCCCATTGCGGTTTAAAAGGTATTCTTGATCAAGCTTTGGAAAGCTTTTATCAAAGTTTAGATCAATATACGTTAGGTGAAGTTTTACAACAGCCAAAATCTGCTTCAGATCATTCCCCTATCCCCTTTTTACAACTCTAGAGCCCGTAATTCTATTTATCTTTTTAAGCAAGCTTACTGAACATTAGCAAGAATAACCAAGCTCCTTTATACTAGGCGCGAGCCCTCTCATTTAAAAAGTTATTTTTTATGCGTCGTAGTGAAAAATCGAAAGACACCAAAGCCAGACTCGCACCCAAGCAAAAGATCAGTTATGAAAAGAAACCGGATCCAGCGATTACAGCTTATGCTGTGCAATCTCTAAACTGGTTACGCCAAGCTGAATTTTTAATGAGTGCTCCGAAATTGGCACTATGTGTTGAAGATAGTGGCTACGAGATTGCGTTTGCCGGACGTTCAAATGCAGGAAAATCTAGCGCAATTAATGCATTAACAAACCAGAAACAGCTTGCACGTGCCTCCAAAAAACCTGGGCGCACACAAATGATTAACTTTTTCAGCCTAGGTAATCCAGATCAACGCTTAGTTGACCTTCCTGGTTATGGTTATGCAGCCGTACCGGAAGATATGAAACGTGTATGGCAAAAAGAATTAGAAAACTATCTAATCCATCGTAAAAGCTTACAAGGTTTGGTTTTACTCATGGATATTCGCCACCCTTTACAGCACTTTGACATGATGATGCTAGAGTGGGCTTATTCACGCCATTTATTTGTTCATATTCTTTTAACTAAAGCAGATAAACTGAACCGCGGTCCAGCGAACAAAGTCTTGCTCGAAGTTAAACAGCAACTGAAAAAAATGAAGCTTGATTTCTCGATTCAGCTTTTTTCTTCATTAAACAAACTAGGTTTAGAAGAGCTAGCAAGCGTGATGGCTGGACGTCTGCACTTTACGCTTAATCAAGAGCCAGAATTTGACGTAGATGCAATCCCAGAAGCAAGCGATGAGGATGCAGAAGAGTAAATCGTCAAAACAGATACAATTTCTTCATTAAATTTATATTCAATTGGCCCCTATTGCTAAACACAAATGTAGGGGCTTTTTTTATACTCATCATAACTTCATCGAGTTAAAAATCAGGACTAAATGATGAAATTGCTATCTTTTTTGAAGAATAAGGCTTTAGGTTCTTCTATTGATTATAAAATTCTTCCACGCAAGGTAAAATTTGACTGGAAAGATACCCCTGTAGACTGGATTCCAAACCAACCGTTTGCAAGTTATTTTATTAATGAAATTAACAATATCTTGCCTGCTGGAGAGTTCTGGTTTTGCCGGCTCTATAACAAGGTTTTACCTCGTATTACTGATGAAAAACTTAAACAGGATGTACAAGCATTTATTCGCCAAGAAGCAATGCATGCAAACGCACACACTTCTGCCAATAAAGAATATTTAAGTGCACGCAATATTGATATCCAGAGAAATCTGGACATTATGAATTATCTATTTACCACTGCTTTGGCAGATAAGCCTTTTGACAAAGAAGTTCCGCAATTCCTGCAAGAGCAATGGGATTTATTTCGTTTAGGTGTTATCGCGACAGTTGAGCACATGACATGTGTTCTAGGTAAATATGCGCTTTATAACAAACGCTGGGAAGAGTTAGGCGCAGATCCAGAAATGGTAGACTTGGTAAAATGGCATGGTTCAGAAGAAATTGAACACCGCACGGTTGCTTTCGATTTATATCGCCATTTAGGAGGCGGTTATATTCCACGCTATTATTTAAGTCTTGCGGTGATTGTGCTTGTGTTAGGGCTATGGGTAGACGGCGCTGCACATATTATGAAGCAAGATCCACGTTTTGCTGATGCTGCCAAATCTAGATTTTTCCCAGCTTGGGTTGCTCTAGAATGGTATAAAATTAGCCGAAAAGATAATCAAGTTTTACCAAACCCAATCTGGCTTATTGCTCAGCAAATTGACTACCTC
This sequence comes from Acinetobacter sp. AOR01_HL, assembly GCF_027855455.1. Taxonomy (NCBI): domain Bacteria; kingdom Pseudomonadati; phylum Pseudomonadota; class Gammaproteobacteria; order Moraxellales; family Moraxellaceae; genus Acinetobacter; species Acinetobacter sp. AOR01_HL. Next base: position 60,729 of record NZ_JAKTIM010000020.1, read on the forward strand.
ATGCCGTGGTATGATCCAGTTAAAGAAGGTAGCACTGAAGATGCGGTAAGTTATTTATCGCAGTCGCCAGCAGCCAAAAGAGCTGAATTACAAGCAGCTTAAAATAAAAAAGCAGGATATAAATCCTGCTTTTTTATTTAGAGATTAGATACTGATATCTTTATCTTTGGTATATCGATCTACTACCACACTAATCATCATATCACCCTGCACATTTACAACCGTTCTTACCGTATCGAGTAAACGATCGATTGGAAGTAAAATCGCAATTGCTTCGGCAGGTAAACCCACAGACTGTAATACCATAATCATGGTAACCATACCCGCACTTGGAATTCCTGGTGCTCCAAGTGATGCGATCATTGCGGTTAGGCACACTACAATTTGTTGTGTCAGGTTTAAGTCTAGTCCAACTAGATTTGCCACAAAGAGCGCGGCAGCAGCTTCATATAAAGCTGTGCCATCCATGTTGAGCTGTGTACCCAATGGAATCACAAAACCCGCGGTTTGAGGACGAACACCCAAGTTTTCCTGTGCGCATTTCATACTCAGCGGCATAGTGGCAGAGCTAGAGCTCGTTGCGAATGCGGTAATTAAAGCTGTACGTGTGCCTTTGAAGAAAGTCCAAGGGCTCATACGACCAAAAATCCAAAGCAGTAGCGGTAAAACAACAGCGCCATGAAAAATAGTAGTACCTGTTACCACAGCAGCAAATTCCGCCAATCGGCTTAATACTGAAATGTCTTCGGTAGCCATTAATTTAGCGAGTAAGGCAAAAATACCTAACGGCGCCAATTTCATTACCCAGCCTACTAGCATCATCATCATTTCAAAAAACTGATGACTCAATACCCGAATACTTTTAAAACGTTCGCCACCATGAACTAAAGCGACACCCACAAATAGAGCAAACACGACGACAGCTAAAACATTCCCGTCACTAAAAGCTTTAAATGGGTTAATTAAAGTATTTTGAATAAAATTAGTGAAGAAAGTTGCCGGGTTTAAACTATCTGGTGTTTGATAGCTTTGCATAGATGCCTGAAAAATTGAAATATCTACACCTCGCCCGACCTCAAACAAATGAGCACAGCTAATACCTAAAATTAAGGCCAAGGTGGTGGTGGTGATACAACACAAGAATGTGATTTTCCAAACTGGGCCTAATTGTCCACCTGCCTGCAAATTTGAAACTCCAACCACAATGGAGCTAAAAATTAATGGCACCAACAACATTTTAAGTAGCCCAATAAAAACACTACTTAATATGCCTAATCCATATAAACTGTGCTTTACAAAAGCAGTGTCCGGATACATGGTAAGTAGGAAGCCAAAGGCTAAACCTAAAATGGCAGCAATCAGAATTTGTGTATTTAAGTTCATATCAACATTATTTTTTTCAGTAGGCAATCCTTTTGTAAATATGACATGAGCTTGCTTTTCATTCGAGCAATTTTTTGTCACATCGTTTCAATTAAAAATAAAAAAGCCATCTTTTCAGATGGCTCATCGTTATTTATTGAGTTTCAATTTCCCGTAAACGCATCAAACCCTCTTGCACCGTACTACATACGAGTTGGCCATTTTGCCACATACGTCCAAAGTTTAAACCGCGAGAAGCCGCACTAACTGTAGCTTCCATGTCATAGAGCATCCATTCATCAGCACGAAGTGGGCGATGGAAATAAATCGCATGATCAATACTGGCACATTGCAAACTTGGAGAAATATAACTTAAGCCATGTGGTCTTAAAGCTGTTGTCATCAAAGTAAAGTCTGAGTAAAACGCTACAATTGCTTGATGCAATGAAATATCATCTAGCTGTTTTGGAATACGGTCATGGGTACGGATATAGTGCGCATTAAAAGGCGCTTCCGGTTGTGGTTGAAATGGATTGACTGGATCAATCGGACGGATTTCAACATGACGCTCACGCATAAAACTTGCACGAACATTTTCCGGTACAAAATTCAGGATACCTTCTTTCAACTCACTTTCCGATTTTAGCGCTTCAGGAGCTGGGTAATCTGGTTCTGGATGCTGATAGTTCAAGCCTTCTTCAGGGTTAGCAAAAGACACCATTGCCGAGAAAATAACTCGTCCATGCTGAATTGCCCGAACTTGACGGCTGACAAAGCTTTTGCCATCACGCAAACGGTCTACTTCATAGATGATTGGAGCATTAATATCACCACCATATAAAAAGTAGGCATGCAGAGAATGCGCAGGACGATCAGTTGTGTAAGAAGCAGCACGTAATGCTTGACCGAGAACCTGACCTCCAAAAACACGTTTACCGACCAAATTACGGCTAATTCCACGGTAAATATTTTCTTCAAGCTTTTCTAAAGTGAGCAGCTCAACCAGTTCTTGGGTTAACGCATTCATGAGAGATACCTTCATATTGCAGGCAAAATTGGTATTAAAGGACAGATGTGTAGAATCTATTGTGCCATAAAAAACTATTTGTACATGGAACAATCAGTCAACTTCTGACAAACATTGCCTTTAAAACAGCTAAAAATACGATTTTTAACGATAAAAAATGCCAAAAGAATTATAATTTATCAGAAAATAGCATATTGTTTTTTTTAATAAATACCGCAAAATATTTACCCTCTGCCTTTGGTGCCGGGATTTGTCTTTAAGAAGTAGGAGTTCTTATGTCCAAGAGTGGGTTTGGTCAAATGTATCGTCGGCTTTCGAGTAAACTACTTGACCTCGTGGTAACACCACATGTTCTTGGGGAAGTTCCTACTGAACCAGTATCAGCAACAACAGAAACAGAAGCGAAGACCGAGCGCCAAAAAGTAGTGTGCTATGTCTTGCAAAATCATTCTCGCAGTAATGCTTTAGTGGTGGATGGAGAAACTCGTCGCTTAAATTTAAAGCCAGCGCTAGATCCATTAGTCATCGGTACTCATCAGGAAAAAGCTTCAGTTTTATTTTTACAACACAATGATGAAAATAACCTACTGAATCCCCCTCCTCATGCTTTTCCGCCACGTTTGATTAAACTAATCGAAGTTTTACAAGCAAATCCTGAACTCGACATAGAACTGGTTCCGGTAACCGTTTTATGGGGTCGTTCTCCAGATAAAGAAGACTCTTGGTTTAAGTTGTTATTCTCAGATACATGGGCAACACCAAGTACAGTTAAACAGCTTGTAAATATTGGTTTGCATGGTCGCCAATCTTATTTGGAATTCCATGAACCCCAGTCTTTACGTGACCTCATTGAATATGCTCAGAAGCATTATCCGAACCTTTCGCCAGCGACTTATATTGTTAGCACTTTAAATGACTACCTTGATCGCCAACGTGAAGTTGTTTTAGGCCCTGACTTATCAGACCGCCGCAATGTCATGCAGTCGGTATTAAAATCTCGTGATGTTCAAGAAGCCATTCGACGCGAAAGTATTCGCGGTAAAATCAGCATGCTTGAAGCAGAGCATCGTGCGATTGGTTATGTGAATGAAATCGTATCTGATTATTCTCACTCAGCAGTACGTTTTGCAGATTTGGCGTTAACACGTCTATGGACTCAGCTTTATGACGGCGTAGAAGTTCATAACTTCAGTACTGTCCGAGAGCTTGCAAAAGACTATGAAATTGTTTATACACCATGTCACCGTAGCCACATTGACTACTTACTACTGTCTTATGTGATTTATAAACGTGGCTTGATGGTTCCGTATATTGCTGCGGGCGACAACCTAAACTTACCTTTCGTTGGTCAGCTTTTACGTGGTGGCGGTGCCTTCTTTATTCGCCGCTCTTTCCGTGGTAATGGTCTCTATACTTCTGTATTTAAAGAATATTTATATAGTATTCTTTCTCGCAACACACCACTTGAATACTTTATTGAAGGTGGACGTTCGCGTACAGGCCGCTTATTACCACCGAAAACCGGCATGCTCGCAATGACAGTCCATAGTCATTTACGTGGTCGTGCCAAGCCAATTGTATTTGTGCCAACTTACATTGGTTATGAGCGCCTTATGGAAGGTTCAACCTATGTAGGCGAAATGCAAGGTAAGCCAAAAGAAGCCGAGTCTATTTTTGGTATTTTAAAAACACTCCGAAAAATTGAACGTATTTTCGGTAAAGTACACGTTAACTTTGGTGAACCTGTTTTCCTAGATGACTTGCTTAAACAGCATAATGCTGAGAACGTTTATATTGAAAAGAACGATGACCCAGTGCCACCTGCTGTTTCAGAAGCAGTAAACAGTTCTGCAAATGCGATTTTAGAAAATATTAACCGTGCGGTAGTGATTAACCCGGTTTCTTTACTTTCAATTATTTTGCTTGCAACACCAAAGCATACGCTTGATGAAGAAATCTGTATTAAGCAGCTTGAAGCTTACCGCAATTTAGCATCAAATTTCCCTTACGATCAGCGCACAGAAGTGACGCCGCTATCTGGTAAGGAAATTATTGCTTATGGCTTAAAGCTTAAATTGATTAAGCGTGTACAACATGCCCTTGGTGACATTATCGCGATTGAAGATAACCAAGCGGTTCTCCTCACCTATTTCCGTAATAACATTTTGCATGCATTCGTTTTACCTTCATTAATTGCATCTCTTGTTGAACATAACGGGAAAATTAGCCGTGCTGATTTAAGCAATGTTATCTATACGCTTTATCCATTCTTAAAAGCCGAACTCTTCCTTAAATGGAAAAGTAGCGAACTTAAAGAACAGATTGAGCAATATGCAGATGCATTGGTTCAATCAAATCTTATTCAACAAGATGACGAAGGCAATTTAATTAGCTCTGCACCGAATACTGAAGAGCATAATCAGCTTGTTGTATTAGCAACACCTGTTAAACAAAGCCTTGAACGTTATTACATGACTTTAGCTTTAATCACTCAGCGTGGTTCAGGCAATATTTCAGCAAAACAAGTTGAAGAATTAAGTCATTTATTAGGACAACGTTTATCAGTTCTTTATGAATTTAACTCTCCTGAATTCTTTGACAAAGCATTGTTCCAAAGCTTTATCAAAGTTTTAACTCAACAAAACTACATTCGAACGAATGACCAAGGCCAAATTGAGTTTGATGATAATTTCCGTCAGATGGCAGCAGGCGCACAGTTGGTGCTTGATGAAGTAACATTACAAATGTTGCAACATATCACAACCTTTACTGATGAAGAGTTAAAAGAAGCTCTTGAAGCAATGGCTTCTCAGCAAGCCAAACGCCGTTTAAAACGTAAAAAAGCTTAAAGTCTTCATGCAAAATAAAAGGCAACTTAAGTTGCCTTTTATTTTATCTACTCATTGGACATTCAAAGTAACGCGGATCATCAATACAACGTAAGCGTTTCATTAGCTCCACAAAATAGGCATCGTAATAACCGGAGCGAACATATTGATTGCGTATTTTTGCCACCATAATGTCATAGCTCTGCTTTTCGTAAAAAGAAACGTCAACCCAATAATAGGCTGGTAAATGGTTTTCCCATTGTATAGCTCGATTTGTTAATAATTGACTATTTTGGACAAACCAAGCCCGAATTTTTCGTCCAAAATTGGCTGGATAAGCTTGGGGTTTAATAATTATATTTACCCCGAAATACGCCAAAGGAAAATTAATCACCTGAGTATCTGGCCCAAAATCTTTCTGTAGGTTATAAGGCAAAAGACCATAAACAGGCGCTGGCATAATATCGATTTTATTTTGTTGAAATTGCGCAATCGCATTCGATAAATCAACATATACTGGCTGCGCACCTACACTTCTCACCAAAGCTTGTTGTGGCGGGTTATTGGCCAGAACTCCAATTCGTTGGCCTCTAAGCTGTGCCACTTTTGATATTTTTTTGGTTTTCATGACCATATTTGCAGTACCAACCGGAATCATACCGACTGCTTCATAATCTTTATTAATTAATCTTTTCTCAATTGTAGGATGATTTAAAAGCTGCAATAGATTTCGTGCAGTCCGGTTATTGGGTATAAGACCAATACCTGAGGTACTGCCCATAAAATGATTATACTGATAAGTATTAAAGTTACTGGCTGCTAAGCCTGAGCATTTCCCCTCATCAAAAGCTTGAATGGCTTGCTGCTCTTTTTGATAACTAACGACTTTGAATTTGACCTGATATTGCTGAGCATATAGACGAATGTCATTTAGTCGGCGCGTAATATCCCCTTGGGTACCCGCTGGATCATATGCACACCACACCTGATCCCCAGCCCAACTCGTAACTGACGTTACACTCAAAAAGAGAGCTAAACAAAATTTTTTCACTTTTAACCTTTTTATCTTTATCGGCAATTTAACTGCCTCATCAGGTATTTCTGTTGTTATTTAAAGTTTAGTCTAAATTTTAATTTGTACCATGAGCATTTAAACATAATAAATAGTCATTAAAGCAAATTGGATGCTCAAGTTGAAAACCCGTCTCAAACAAATGTTTCGCATAAATTTTTTTGCCTGACACATGAGCTGAATCTAAGGTAAGCAGCGGTAAATCTAACTGACTTTGAAACCACAGTAAGACTTCATGCAAAGGTACAGGTGCATTATTAGCAACAAGATAGCTTTTATGGGGTTTTTCAAAATCAGCTAAAAATGCCAAAAACCTTGCTAAATCATCAATATGAATACGGTTACTATAGTGAATATTTGGATAGGTTTGCGTGTGCTCAGCCATTCGTTTTAGACGATCAATAGAAGCCCCATAAATCCCTGTAGGACGCACAATCACGCACTGTGACGGAAAATACTTTTGCCATAGCAATTCCATATTGTGCAAGATATGCCCTTGGGCATCGTTTGGGTGAATCTCACTATGGTCATCAATTGTTTCACCAGAATTTTCACCATATACCCGCGTAGATGACACCACAATTAATCTTTTAACCGGATGCGATTTTAAAGCCTGACGAATAGGCTCAATACTATCCACATAAGTATGCTGATAACCTTCAACAGTACTATCGTCTGGAGAAAGTAAAATATACACTACATCTACAGGTGCAATTTCGCTTAAATCGAGCGTAAAAATATCCTGTACGAGATGTGTCCCATAAGGATCTGTCTTTTCACTACGGCTAATTGTGGTAATTTGATGTCCTTTCTCAAATAGTTGTTTAGCAACACGCTGAGATGTTTTACCATAACCGATAAATAATATATGCATAGAGAACTCGTTGAGGGGACATGACTTCAGTCCATCAGTTACAAGGCGTTGGATCGGCTTCAGCAGCCCTACTCGAAAAACTAAATATTTTTACTACAGATGATTTGCTGTTTCATCTGCCCCGTGATTATGAAGATCGCAGTACCATTATTCCTATGAATCAATTGATAGTTGGTCGTAGTTATTTACTCGAGGGTGAAGTCAAATCTGTTGATTTCCCTCCAGGTAAACGTAAATCTATGGCCGCATTAATACAAGATGAATTTGGTAAGGTGACTTTACGCTTTTATCATATTTATAAAAATTTAACCGACAAAATAAAACCTGGTAACCGTTTACGTATTTTTGGTGAAGTTCGTGTAGGTGCACGAGGACTTGAGCTTTATCATCCAGAAATTCAACTTATTAATGAACATACCCCCCTTCCAAAAACGCAGCTCACAGCAATTTATCCAAGTACCGATGGACTAACACAAGCTAAATTACGCGAATATGTTAAACAAGCGTTGAAACATCATAGTGATGCTTTACCCGAGTTACTCCCTAAACAATATACAAATGGGTATGCACTCAAAGAAGCTTTACATTACATTCATGAGCCGCCAGTTGATGCCAATATGATCCAACTGGCTCAAGGCTCTCATCCTGCGCAGCAACGTCTTATTTTTGAAGAGCTGGTCGCACATCAAATTAGTCTTCTCACTCGACGTGCTTATATTCGTCAAATTGCTTCACCTGCTTTTCCGAGTAGTAAAGTGCTTGCAAAAAAGCTGCTAGAAGCTTTACCTTTTCAAATGACCAACGCACAAAAACGTGTATCAAAAGAAATTTTAAACGACTTAAAACAACATCAACCTATGCTGCGTTTGGTACAAGGTGATGTAGGGGCTGGAAAAACTTTAGTTGCAGCGGTTGCAGCATGTCACGCATTAGAAGCAGATTGGCAAGTTGCGTTAATGGCACCCACCGAAATTTTAGCAGAGCAGCATTATTTAAATTTTAAACGCTGGTTTGAACCTTTAGGTATTACGGTAGCTTGGTTGTCGGGTAAACAAAAAGGGAAAGCGCGGGCACACGCTGAGCAACAAATTAAAGAAGGCCATGCTGAACTGATTGTGGGTACTCATGCCTTATTTCAAGATAACGTTGAGTTTGCAAAACTAGGACTCGTGATTATTGATGAGCAGCACCGATTCGGGGTCGATCAACGATTAGCCTTACGTAATAAAGGCGCCGAACAGCTCACCCCACATCAACTGGTCATGACTGCAACGCCAATTCCTAGAACACTGGCAATGAGTGCTTATGGCGATTTAGATACATCAATTATTGATGAATTACCGCCAGGTCGAACTCCAATTCAGACCGTCACGATTCCGCTAGATCGTCGTGAAGAAGTACTGCATCGAATTGCTTCAAACTGCCGAGAAGGTAAACAAGCCTACTGGGTATGTACTCTGGTTGAACAGTCCGAAACTTTAGATGCTCAAGCCGCCGAAGCCACTTATCAAGAAATGAAAGAGCGCTTTCCTGAACTTAATATTGGTTTGGTTCATGGCAAAATGAAAGCCGATGAAAAACAGGCTGTCATGCAAGCATTTAAAAACAATGAACTACAGCTGCTAATTGCCACAAGCGTTATTGAGGTTGGGGTAGATGTACCTAACGCTTCGATTATGGTCATTGAGAATGCTGAACGATTAGGGCTTTCACAGCTACACCAATTACGAGGTCGTGTAGGACGAGGTGCAAAAGCCAGTTTTTGCGTTCTTCTCTATAAACCACCACTTTCACAAAATGGGCAAGAAAGACTTTCAATTTTAAGAGAAAGTAATGATGGCTTTGTTATTGCTGAAAAAGATCTTGAGCTAAGGGGCCCGGGTGAGTTATTAGGAACAAAACAAACAGGTGATATGGGTTTCCGTGTCGCACGTTTAGAGCGAGATGATCATTTATTGAGTCAAGCACACTACGTTGCACAACAAGTTCTAAAAGATTACCCTGAGCAAGCTGATGCCTTATTGAAGCGCTGGCTTCCCGAAGCTCCTCGATACGCATATGTTTAAGTTTTTAAACCCCCAGTATCTTTTTCATTTGCTGTCCCCTTGCCTACTTTGCGAAATAGGAACACGGGAAAAATATCCTCTTTGTAAAGAATGCTGGGAACAGCTACCGTGGCTTAAGCAAACCATTCAGCGCAATGACCAGTCTGTTCTTGTGGCCTGTCACTACGCCTATCCAATTAACCGGATTATTCAGCAGTTTAAATATGAACAAAAATTACATTACCAAACCTTACTCGCTGAAGTTTTACAGCAATTAAAATTTCCTAAGGTACAAGCGATTGTACCCATGCCTATTTCTAAACAACGTTTAACTGAACGTGGTTTTAATCAATCCTTATTACTCGCCAATCTTTTGAGTAAGCAATTAAAAATACCAGTTTGGCAGCCTGTACAACGCTTAAATGAGCATTCTCAAAAGGGATTATCTCGACTCGAAAGATTTGAAAATATTGAACAGCAATTTGTTGCGCTCACTCAAGAAAAACGGCGTTATCGTCGTGTACTGATTATTGATGATGTAATCACAACAGGAAGTTCAATTCACGCTTTAAGTCAGGCGCTAAAACAGCTAGGGTGTACATCTATTCATGCCAGTTGCCTAGCTGCTGCTTCATCTACATCATATTAAAATTATAGAGTTATAGATAAGTTCTGCTCACACCACGGAATTACAATTTCTTTGGTTAATGGTGCGAGTTTTGTCTCGGAATCATTAAATTTCACCCACTTCATTTCAGCAATTTCAGCTGCAATTTGTGGGGATTGTTTTAATCGAACCAAATATAAATGGCTAATAAGCTTGTGATCCGGTTCATTGGCAGCTGCTGTCTCAAAACGCCCTATAAACTGTTCTATTACACACGGGCTGCCTATTTCTTCCAAGATTTCACGCTGTATAGCACTTTCCGGAGCCTCATTCGGCTCCAGTTTACCGCCTACCTGCATAAAAGCTTGTGTATTACGCTTTCTGACAAGCAATAATTCATTTTGTTCATTTAAGATCACCGCAGCGGCGACCGTAATTGTTTTCACCTATTTAACCTCATTTATGGTTGAACGTCGGCATTTGTCCATTTCGGAGCAGGAGCCTGATATTGCTCAAATTGTTGAAGAATATCTTCAATTTTGTCTGAGGCAATCAATTTATCAACAAACCGCGCTTGGCTAAATCCGTTATCTACAGTTCCCTGAATCATTTTAAGCAAATCTTCATAAAAGCCAGCTACATTTAGAAAAGCACACGGCTTTTGATGAATACCTAATTGTGCCCATGTCCATTGTTCAAAGATTTCTTCCAATGTACCTGCCCCACCTGGTAAAGCAATAAAACCGTCCGACAGATCTGCCATTTTGGTTTTACGCTCATGCATATTTTCGACGACATATAATTTTGTCAGTCCAGGATGAGCTAACTCGCGATCAACTAAAGCACGAGGAATTACCCCAATGACCTGCCCGCCGGCTTGCAAAGCACTATCAGCAACAACACCCATTAAACCAGAACGGCCACCGCCATAAACGAGTGTTTTACCTTGTTTAGCAATAGCTTCACCGGTTAATTGAGCAATTTGTTGAAAGATTGGGTTTGAACCAAGAGATGAACCACAGAAAATACAAATTGAATTCATAGTATAAAAACCGTTTTATTGAACTGTCATGCTGACAAACTAGACTCTCGACAGAGTTTTTTTTTGCAAAATAGCGTATTGGCAAGTGTTTTTCGGCAAATCCTTGTCTAAAATACACCCATCAATTTCCATCAGACTGCGTAAGGAAAAAAGACACATGCTTGAAGCCTTTTATGCCACAGAACGCGGAAGTCTGGAAGATGCCACCATCAATGGTGGATTTGATCTACATCCCGAATTAGTATGGCTTGATCTTATTGCACCCTCTCAAGAAGAACAACAATGGGTCTTAGATGCTTACAATCAGAACTTACCTACACTAAAGTCGTTAGAAGACATTTCATCTTCTGCTCGATTCTACCGTGATGATGACGGTATTTTGCATATCAGCACCTATTTTTTAACGAAAAATAAAAATTATCAGGTTGATGGGGATGCCGAAGATTCTTCCCATATGCTTGCCATGGTGCAGACTGTTGCATTCATCTTACATAAAGACCGCTTATTTACTTTACGTGGTGAAAAGTTAGTTGCCTTTCGTGCTTTTCGTGCTCGAGCTCGTCGTAATGACTACGAAATGGATTATAAAGATCCAACATGGATTTTATTGGGCTTACTTGAAGCAAAACTAGATGAGCTTGCGGATATCTTGGAAGATATCCACAAGGATCTAGAAAAATACTCAACCGAGGTTCTCAATAACCATCAACGTGAACAGATTTTAGATCTTGATGACATGATTACCCGCTTGGCACAACAAGAAGACATGCTTGGGAAAGCACAGCTCTGTTTAATTGATTTGCGCCGTGTTTTAACGTTTTTGTCTCGTCCACGTGCTTTAGGCAGTCATATCTACGATGCAGATATTCGAGAACTTAGTGAGGATGTTCGCTCGCTTGTTGAACATGACGCTTTCTTATTCCAAAAAGTACGATTCTTGCTTGATACAACGTCAGGATTTATTAACACTGAACAAAACGATACGATCCGTCGATTCTCGATATTACCAAGTATGTTGGCACCACCTATGTTAATCGCCAGTATCTATGGTATGAACACGGATGTACTTCCTTTCGCACACGGTACAACCAGCTTTATTATCGTTTTACTAATTATTATTGGTTTCTTTATTGGGCCTATCATTTATTTCCGCTGGAAAAAATGGATTTAAAGAGATTACTCCCGCAAATTTTGTATATAAAAAAGCACCTAAATTTAGGTGCTTTTTTATCTTTGCTCATCAAACCAAATGTAGGTCTTCTTGCAAATGGCAGGCTTGAATGATTTTCAGCATCTTCTCTGGTACATTTTTAAAATGTAATCCAGACTTTTGTGGAGTTTGACGTAGCCATTGCACTAAAACAGCCAAGGCTAACGTATTACCATGCTCAAGCTGCTTTAAATCAACAATTAAAGGAAAGCTTGTTTGCTTTTTAATAATTGCCAATCCAGCTTGGTATTGTTGTTCAGCATTTTCAAAATCAATTTTGCCTGAAACAACTAACTCTTGGTTAAGATACTGAACCACTCTTCACCTACTTATTTTTGTTTATTCTGATTAACAGCAGCATCTGCATCAGGTTGGAACGTAGCAATTGCTTTATTCAAATCACCGCCATTACGTTTCACAGTTGCAGCAAACTGGTTACGGAACTGCAATCCTAAATCAATACCAGAAACATTGATGTTACGGATTTTCCATTGCGAACCTTTGTCTGCCAACTGGAACGACACAGGAATTTTTTCACCATTGTGATTAAAATCTAAAGTCACAACAGGGTTTTTACCAGCTGTCGCCTTGTATGGACGCATCGTGTAAGTTTGGTTTGTATACTTAGCAAATGCACTACCGTAATTCTCAATTAATGTATTACGGAAGTTCGTTTCAAACTGAGCACGCTGTGCAGCAGTACTATATTGGTTTGTTGCATAAGTACCCATCACAATACGAGTAAACGCTTGTGAATCAACATACGGGTCTAAGTTTTGGCGTACAATTGTTTTTACTAATGCCGGGTTATTTTGCAATTTAGCATGATCGGCTTTTAAACGAGAAATCAAGCCATCAGCAACACGCTTAATAAAGTCAGGTGGTGCTTCTGAAGGTGCAGCAAAAGCTGTACCAGCAATCATAGTAGACAAAATACTTGCTGTAAGGGTTTGTTTAAACAACGTATTCACCTGGAACCACTCCTTCAAATAATCTCTTACTCAACAAATGACGGCTGTGCACTGCTGTCAGTACTTGCAGGAGCTTTTTCTTCTGCTGAGGATGAACCAGCGGCAACCTTACCTGCGCCACCACCAGTAATAAATTTACTAATAAGATCTTCTAGATCCATCGTTCCTTGGGTATTAGAAATAGTATCGCCACGTTTAAGGTAGTTTAGACCACCACCCGGTACGATTTTTAAATATTTCTCACCCAATAAACCATTGGTTGCAACCATTATATAAGCATCTTCATCAATACTTGTGATGGAGTTCATGTTACTGATCAGTTGCTGTTCCATTGTTTTTTGTTGCGCTGGAGTTGCTTGCGTATAATCAGAACTGTAACGTAATTCGTCTAAAGCATTTTTTTGAACTTCTTTTAACTGTTCAGCATTAAAACTTGTCAGTTTTCCATCAAGATCAAAAGTAACCGTAGCCAAACGTGTAACCGGATCAAGCGTGATTGAATCAACGCGGCCAATTGTTACACCGCTCATCGTCACTTTAGCACGAGGCTTTAAACCATTAACGTTATCAAACTGAGCTTTCATGGTGTAGCCATCGCTCAAGTTCGTGCCCACTAAACCACTCACTTTCATTGCTAAAAAGAATAAAGCAATACCGAAGATAATGACAAAGATACCTACGGCCAGCTCACTAGTACGTGATTTCATTAAATCCCTCCGAACATGACCGCAGTCAACACGAAATCAAAACCTAAAACACATAATGAAGAATATACAACCGTGCGGGTCATTGCCGTTGCAATGCCTTCAGGTGTCGGATCACATGCATACCCTTGGAAAACAGCAATCCATGTACACAGCAAAGCAAATACAATGCTCTTAATAATGCCATTTACGACATCGTGGCCAAATTGAACATTATTTTGCATACCACTCCAAAAGGAGCCTTCATCAACGCCAAGAAAGTCAACTCCAACCAATTTACCGCCAACAATACCAATCGCAGCAAAAATAACGGTTAACATTGGCAAACTGACTATACCAGCCCAAAGACGTGGTGATACGATTTGCTTTAAAGGATCAACACCAATCATTTCCATACTGGCAAGCTGTTCACTTTGTTTCATCGAACCAATTTCAGCAGTCAATGCAGAACCTGCTCGTCCAGCGAAGAGCAAAGCTGCAACAACCGGTGCAAGCTCACGCAGTAAAGTTAAAGACACCATTGTGCCTAGCATTGATTCACTACCAACATTGACTAATATTGAGTAGCCTTGCAACCCGAGTACCAGACCAATAAATAAACCTGATACCGTGATAATAAGTAAAGACATTACCCCTACACGATGCATTTGATAGACGAAACGTCCAAAACCGCCCGCTGAAGGTAATGAAAAAATAATCTGTAAGAGCATCAGTGCCGCAACACCAATCCCTCGAATCCGCTCAATAACGAGTCTACCTAACCAGGCAATCGTATTCATGGACGAACCTCGTTATCTAAATAAGCTTGGTGGCTAAACTGGTATTCAACCGGACCTTCTGCCGAGCCGGTTAAGAACTGTTTTACAAATGGAGAAGCATAAGCTTGTAATTCTTCTGGCGTTCCTTCCCCTTGAATCTTCCCTTCCGCTACAACATAAATGTAGTCAGCAATAGATAGGGTCTCAGGAACATCATGCGAAACAATAATCGTAGTTAGATCTAAAGCTTCTCGCAATGAACGAATGAGACGTGTTAAAACACCCTTCACAATCGGGTCTTGCCCCGCAAAAGGTTCGTCATACATAATTAAATCGGGATCAAGCGCAATTGCACGAGCTAAAGCGACCCGTCGGTTCATACCACCTGACAACTCAGTAGGCATAAGCTGTTCTGTTCCACGCAAGCCCACCGATTCAAGTTTTAAAGCGACCAGTTCTGCAATGAGATTTTCAGAAAGCTTAGTATGCGCACGAATTGGAAAAGCGACATTTTCATAAACCGACATATCGGTAAATAAAGCTCCACTCTGGAACAGCATTCCCATACGCGCACGTGCTGCAAATAATTCCTGACGTGACATTTGAGCAATATCTTTGCCATCAAGCAAAACTTCGCCCTGATCGGGAACAAGCTGTCCACCAATCAAGCGTAATAAAGTCGTTTTACCTGTACCAGATGGTCCCATAATGGCCGTGATCTGGCCTCGACGTATATTTAAACTAATATTGTCATAAATGACGCGTTCCCCTCGGTTAAAACTCAAGTTTTTCACTTCAATCAGTGATTGAGTCGAGAGAGGAGTTTTATTATTCATAATGGCAATCATTCCTGCACTTTTATGCCCGCATACTATAACACTGAATTTTGGGAATCTTGTTGTAATTTTGACAAAAGCAAAACAAGCTAATATAGGAATATGAGCTAGATTTTGAAAAGAAATTTATTGATCGAGAACTTGAAACTGGTCTACGAAATGGCCAGTTAATAAAGCATAGGCAAAGTAGATTCCATTGCACAAAGCAAGTGCAATAAAAAGATATGGCAAACCACGTTGAAATAAGAATTTACTCAACCATGCCAAAGGCGACTCTTTTCGCTTACTTTTACGCATTATTACAATAAAAATTGAACTGTTTCACACTTTGTTATTTTATAACAAAACTAAAAAATAAAAAAGGCCAGTATGTAAACTGGCCTTTTTTTAAATCTCTTAAAGATTAACGGTCGAATTTACGACGGCGCTCACCACGAGATTCTTGATTAAAGTGTTCTTCGCGAACTGCGCGACGTGGACGGTCTTCACCACCGAAGCTACGTTTTGGACGATCACCAAAACCACCTTCACGACGTGGACGATCTTCACCACCGAAGCTACGTTGTGGACG
Source organism: Acinetobacter sp. AOR01_HL (assembly GCF_027855455.1). Classification (NCBI taxonomy): domain Bacteria; kingdom Pseudomonadati; phylum Pseudomonadota; class Gammaproteobacteria; order Moraxellales; family Moraxellaceae; genus Acinetobacter; species Acinetobacter sp. AOR01_HL. Next base: position 76,636 of record NZ_JAKTIM010000020.1, read on the forward strand.
GTCACCGAAACCGTTTTCACGACGTGGTTTATAGTCTACGCGGTTACCACGATTGTCATCATTTGAATCAAAACGAGGCTTATCGTTAAAACCACCTTCACGGCGTGGACGATCTGAGTTGAACTCGCGACGCGGACGATCTTCACCACCGAAGCTACGTTTTGGACGGTCTTCAAAACCACCTTCACGACGTGGACGGTCTGAGTTGAACTCGCGACGCGGACGATCTTCACCACCGAAGCTACGTTTTGGACGGTCTTCAAAACCACCTTCACGACGTGGACGATCTGAGTTGAACTCGCGACGTGGACGATCTTCGCCACCGAAAGCAGGACGCTCACCACGAGGCTTATCATCGAAGCTACGACGTGGACGATCATCACGACCACCTTCACGACGTTTGAAGTTACCTTCACCCTCGAAACGACGACCACCGCCGAAACCGCCACCACGACGACCATCACGGCCACCGTTACCACCACGACCGCCTTCACGACGTGGACGAGCTGGAGGTGGAGATGGCTCTAAACCTTCAATTTCAGAAACATTTAAACGAGCTTCTAAGTAATCTTCAAGCGCACGGATTTTACCGCGTTCACGATAAGTCGCTAAAGTAATCGCTTGACCTGTACGACCAGCACGACCTGTACGACCAATACGGTGTACATAATCTTCATGCTTCATTGGTAAGCCGAAGTTAATAACGTGTGAAATTGTTGGAACGTCAAGACCACGTGCAGCAACGTCAGTAGCAACTAAGATTTTCGCACGGCCTTCACGGATACTACGCAAACGACGGTTACGAACTGTTTGCGGCATTGCACCGTGAAGTGCAACAACTGAATGACCTGCTTCTGCAAGTTCTTCAGCCAACATATCTGTATCTTCTTGTGTGCTCGCGAATACAACAGCTTGGTCAAGCGTTTCATCAGCCAACCAGTGAGTCAGAAGTTTCTTCTTGTGTTCGAAACCATCTGTCCAGTGTAAAGTTTGGGTGATGTCAGTATTGGTGCTGTGACCAGTTTCAATTGCAATACGCTCAGGTTCATTCATCATGCGCTCAGCAAGACGAATAATACGGTCAGCAAAAGTTGCAGAGAACATTAACGTTTGACCACGATTCGCAGCCAAGTCACTGATCGCTTCTAAGTCTTCAGAGAAACCAAGGTCTAACATACGGTCAGCTTCGTCCACGATTAAAGCATCAACTTTGTCTAGCTTTAATTGACGACGGTTAACTAAGTCTAATAAACGACCTGGAGTCGCAACTACAACTTGAGCACCTTTAAGCTGTTGAATTTGTTTACCAAAAGGCATACCACCCATAATTGCAGCAATACGAACACCTTTCATGTGACGTACAAAAGCAATTGCGTCTTGGCTAACTTGTTGAGCCAATTCACGTGTTGGGCATAAAACTAAAATGCTAGGCTGAGTCACTGCTTTCATACGTTCTTTGAACGGAACGAAAGTATCTTGACCTGCCAAATTATGTAATGTCGGTAATAAGAATGCAGCAGTTTTACCAGAACCAGTCTGGCTAGAAACAAGAAGGTCTTTACCTTCTAAAGCAGCAGGAATAGATTGTTCTTGCACAGGAGTTGGGTTAGTAAAACCTAAACCTTCAAGAGCTTGTTGTAAGGTTTCGTGCAAAGAAAATTCGGCAAAAGTTTTGCTCATAGAGAGTTCCACCCCAAAGGGTGCTCCATTTTTAATAAATACAAATAGACATCGGCAAAAGCGGCAAAGCAAATATTAGCTGAATCTTATTATTCAGCAGCAATCCGAGTAACGACGATGTGGACTAAACGCACGCTTGATTACGGCCGCAACCTGAAGAATCGCTGAGCGATTGGGGCGCAAGAAATGGTCCTCTCTATGGACAGCGTGCGCTTACAATGAATAGAACAGAATGTTCAGGTAATGAACGGAAATTTAAGTGCGTGGGCGGATTATAGCAGAAAGAATTTAAAAGTCATGTGTTTTAATCAACTTTCTCGGTATTTCTACTGTTATTTGTATTTTACCGACCATTAAAAAGTAAACCCCTCTATAAAAAGAGGGTCTTACTCAGAAATAATTTTTTAAATTATTTTGCAGCTTTGTCCCAAGCAGGAACTACAGTTTGCATTAATGGCTTTAACATTTTCAGTGAGCATGCAATCACTTGGCCATTTTCAAGTGAATCATTACCACCACGTGCGTCAACCACAACACCACCAGCTTCCTTGATAATAAGCTCACCAGCAGCGATATCCCATGGCTTTAAACCAAGTTCAAAGAAACCATCGAAACGACCAGCAGCAACATACGCTAAGTCGAGAGCAGCTGAACCACCACGACGGATTTGAGCACCCGCTTGAGTCACAGCTAATAATGAAGCAAAGTGCTGTTCTGCATAAGACACAATTTCACCAGCACGTTTAGCACGGTAAGGGTGACCTACTGCCAAGAATGTATTTTCTAGGCTGTCTTTTACATTTACGCGAATACGACGCTGGTTCATCACTGCACCACGGCCACGACTTGCAGAGAACAATTCGTCACGTACTGGATCGTAAATTACGCCGTGCTGAGTAACACCTTTGTGCTGAACAGCAATAGAAATACAGAAATGAGGGAAACCATTAATAAAGTTTTGCGTGCCATCAAGAGGGTCGATCACCCAGCACCAGTCTGCATCGTGGCCTTTGCCCTCTTGCAAACCGAACTCTTCACCTAAGAAGCTATGGTTTTTATAACTTTTACGTAATGTATCAATCGTCAATTGTTCTAAATAACGATCTACACGTGTTACAGGACCATCAATGCCTTTCTCTTCAACTTGCAAATCGAGCTTATGACGATTTTGATGCGCTTTTAAAAGCTCTTGACCAACTGTTTGAGCCGCACGCGCAGCCATCACCACCATAGGTTCCATTGAACACCCACTACAATACAAATTTGAAGATTTTGACAAAGAATAATGCATAAAAGCGTATCCATTTTAGCAAATGAATACGCTTTTTGGGAAAAAATGTTTCGAAAAATTTTATTGAGGTATTAAACCACCTGATTTACCTTAAGCCATGCTCGCTCAATCGAGTTCAAAATACCCTTAGCATCTAAACCACAATCTTGTAGCATTTGATTATGTGTCGCCTGATGCAAGAACGAGTCAGGTAGACCTAAATTAATGATAGGTTTAACAATTTGTTCTTGAGCCATAAACTCATTCACTGCACTACCCGCACCACCCATAATCGCGTGTTCTTCAACTGTCACGAATAAATGAGTATGCTCAGCCAAGTCTCGAATCATTTGTTCATCAAGCGGTTTTACGAAGCGCATATTTACAACACACACACTGACGTCATGTTTTTGCGCAAATTGCTCAGCTGCTTCCAGAGCAACCATGACACGACTACCAAATGCTAAAACCGTAATCTGCTCATCACTGTTTGCTTTAATTTCTGCAACAATTTCAGCTTTACCCAATTCAAGAACAGTCATCTCTTTTTGGATTTCGACGCCCACACCTGCACCACGTGGATAGCGTACCGCAGCCGGGCCATTATAGGCATAGGCCGTATGAAGCATTTGACGGCATTCATTTTCATCTTTCGGTGCCATGATCACCATATTAGGCACAGTACGCATATAGGCATAGTCATATGCACCTGCATGCGTTGGACCATCTTCACCAACCAAGCCTGCACGGTCAATACCAAAAGTCACGTCAAGATTTTGCAATGCGACATCATGAATAAGCTGATCGTAACCACGCTGCAGGAATGTTGAATAAATGGCGACAACAGGTTTTAACCCTTCGCATGCCATTCCTGCTGCAAGTGTTACAGCATGCTGCTCTGCAATCGCGACATCGAAGAAACGCTGAGGAAATTGCTTCGCAAATTTAACCATGCCCGAGCCTTCACACATTGCAGGCGTGATCGCAAGCAAACGCTCATCTTGTGCAGCTTCATCACATAACCACTCACCAAACACATCAGAGTATTTTGGTGGTGTTTTCCCGCCCGAAGCAGCATTAATTTTGCCAATCGCATGGTAAGTAATCGGGTCTGCTTCAGCAGGAGCAAAGCCTTTACCTTTCTTGGTATAAACGTGAACTAAACGTGGACCTTTGCGTTTTTTGAGCGCGTTGAACACCTGAACCAACTGAGTGACATCGTGTCCATCAAAAGGCCCGAAATAATCAAAACCAATTGCTTTAAATAAATTATCTGCCGCATCGGTTGCCGATTGGTGTAATCGAGAGTTATATGTCCATTTTGGGTGTGGCTGGATATAAGCTTCACCATGTTCATTGACATTAACTAAATGACCTTTTTCCCAAATTGCAGCTAAATGTTTGGCAAAGCCACCTGTACTGCAAGAAATCGACATATCGTTGTCATTGAGTACAACAATTAAATCTGCATCATGAGCAACAGCATCATTCATTGCTTCAAATGCCATGCCCGCAGTCATTGCACCATCACCCACAATACAAACGACTTCACATGGGTCTTTCTGATAGCGACGTGCCAAAGACATACCCAAACCAGCTGAAATAGCAGTTGAAGAATGCCCTACCCCAAAGGTATCAAAAACAGACTCTTCTCTGGCAGGGAAAGCAGCCAATCCATTTTTAGCGCGAATGGTCGTAATTTGTTCACGGCGTCCAGTCAGGATTTTATGTGGGTATGCTTGGTGTCCCACATCCCAAACTAAACGGTCATTTGGTGTATTAAAGCAATAATGCAGCGCTACCGTCAGCTCAACCACGCCGAGGTTAGCACCGAAATGGCCACCACTCTGGCCTGCTGCATATAAAATATATTGACGCAACTCATCAGCCACTTGTAGTAATTGGCTATGCTCGAGCTGACGTAATTGTTGAGGATGATCAATCGCATCTAACAATGGCGTAACAGGGCGTTGAGTTGGAATTTCGGTATACAACATATGTGGCAAAGCCTTTATAAGCCTGGCAAATCCTAAGCTGGGTCAAAATGGGTCGATCATACAATCGAATGAAGTCACCTTCAATCAGCCACATTTGCGAACGAGATCATGCAAAGCAGTCTCTCATACAGTATGGGTATGGTTGGCAGATTATCCTGAATAATCTGACTATTTATCAACTATTATCGTCTTCTTTATACAAAAAAGAAAACCTTAGTGTGCAAAATGATTATGACAATTCGACCAATCTCCCAGCATTACGCTATACTTTAAACCGTTTTCGGTTAAAAGATGAGTTAATCTGTGCCTATAGAGTTCATTGCAACATCAAAACTCCCGACCGCTTTTGGTGAATTCAATATTTCTGTGTTTCAAGATCCCGTAACAGGTGAAGAACATGTGGCACTTTCCAAAGGGTTAGAAAATCCGCCAACGGGTCCTGTTTTGGTCCGCGTACATTCTGAATGCTTAACGGGTGATGCGTTTGCATCATTGAAATGTGACTGTGGCCCACAACTACAAGCCACTCAGAAACTCATCAATGAAGCAGGACAAGGTGTAATTTTATACTTACGCCAAGAAGGACGCGGTATTGGTTTAACCAATAAAATTCGTGCTTATGCCCTGCAAGATCAGGGGCACGATACAGTAGATGCCAATTTACTACTGAATTTACCCGCCGATGCACGTCGTTACGATATGTGCAGTATTATGCTCGACCACTTAAAAGTGAAAGAAGTTAAATTAATTACCAATAATCCTTTGAAAATTCAGGCACTCAAAGATCAAGGTATTAATGTCGTAGACCGTGTACCTTTAACTGTCGGCCGTAACCCTTTTAATGAACAATATTTAAAAACCAAACGTGAAAGAATGGATCACCTTTACCAAAAAGATGATTTTTGATTTCGAGCCCAAAATTTAAAAATTATATTTAAGGGATTTTTTCAGGAATTAGAAAAAATCCCTTACTTTTTTTATGGATTTATGTTTTGATGTATCTAATCTATTTCGATCATCTTTGAGGGTCATTATGCAACATCCGACTTCAACAGATATTCAACGTGTCCGCGAATTTCTCCTCGATTTACAAGCCCGTATTTGTGCCGGTTTAGAACAACAAGAAAAAGCTGGTGGTGGGACAGCAGAATTTATCATTGATGATTGGGAGCGCCCTGAAGGCGGTGGCGGCCGTTCACGTGTACTGCAAAATGGTACAGTGATTGAAAAAGGCGGCGTGATGTTTTCACATATCAACATTAGCAAACTTCCTGCTTCTGCAACAGAACGTCACCCTCAAATTGCAGGGGCAAAAGCTCAAGCGCTAGGTGTGTCTTTAGTCATTCACCCTAAAAACCCGAATATTCCAACCTCGCATGCGAATGTCCGCTTATTCGTTGCAGAACGTGAAGGTCAAGATCCGATTTGGTGGTTTGGTGGAGGTTTTGACTTAACGCCATTTTATCCAGATGATCAAGATGTTTTAAATTGGCACCAAGCCGCTTATGACCTCTGTAAGCCTTTTGGTGACAATGTTTATGCTGAACATAAAAAATGGTGCGATGACTATTTCTATTTAAAGCATCGCGATGAACAACGTGGTGTGGGCGGTTTATTCTTTGATGATTTAAATTGCTGGGATTTCGAAACCTGCTTTAAATATATTCAAGCAGTAGGTAATGGCTATTTAAATGCGATCTTGCCAATTTTCGAAAAACACCGCGAACAGCCTTATACCGAAGCTCAACGCGAATTTCAGCTTTATCGCCGTGGCAGATATGTCGAATATAACTTGGTGTATGACCGCGGTACGTTGTTTGGATTACAAACAGGTGGCCGTATTGAGTCGATTTTAGTTAGCTTACCTAATCTAGCTGCATGGTCTTATCGCCCTGAATGGGATGAAGACTCTTCAGAGAAGCGTTTAACTGACTACTATTTAAAACCTCGTGATTGGTTAGGTTTAGAAGAAAAAGTCGCCTAATTTTTTGTTTTGGGGATTCTTTGGCTTCCACCCTAAAGAATCTCCTTTTTTGATTTCCATTTGCCTTCATTCAAATATTTTTTCTTGTGCTATTTTGACTTATAGTGAGGCCTGCTGAATATTCAGTGCAGGCTCTATCTGCTTCATGCCATTTTAAAATTTTGGATACAAGAATGACCAAACAGTTTGCAGTAATTGGCAATCCGATCGAACAATCACGCTCTCCTGAATTGCATCATGCTTTCGCTGAAAAAACAGGTGTTGAGCTAAACTATCAAAAACGGCTTGCTCCTCTTGACGGTTTTGAATCGAGCATGCGAAGTTTCTTTGCAGAAGGCGGCAGTGGTATGAACGTTACTGTTCCTTTTAAAGAGCAAGCTTTTGCTTTATGTGATGTGTTAACCGAGCGTGCTCAAATTGCTAAAGCTGTAAATACCTTATGGATGGAAAATGGCAAATTGCATGGTGACAATACAGACGGCCAAGGCTTAGTTGCCGCAATTCAAGCTTTAGAATGGAAGCTTGAAAATACAACTATTTTAATTTTAGGAGCTGGCGGCGCAACTCGTGGTGTTATTTATCCCCTTGTACAGGCTGGTGCCAAAAAAATCATCATTGCAAACCGAACTTTAGCTCGTGCAGAACAACTTGTAGATGACTTAAAAACAGCAGTTCCACAAGCCCAATTACAAGCAATTTCCCTAAATGATTTAGAAGGAGATTTTGATATTGTGATTAATGCAACTTCGGCAAGTCTTTCAGGCGATGCTTTACAACTACCTGAAAAATTAGAATTCAAATATGCCTATGAAATGGCTTATGGCAAACCTTCTAGTTTCCTTGATCAAGCGAAACAACGTAATGTGCCTTACGCAGAAGGTTTCGGCATGTTAGTAGGCCAAGCTATTGAAGCCTTCTCTATCTGGAATGGCGTACGACCACAATTAAAAGATTTTCTATAAACCAAAAAAGAACCTACATATGTAGGTTCTTTTTTATCTTACTCATTATTTTTTAGCGGCAACCATTTGCTTATAAACTTCTCGGAAAACTTCATAATCGATAAATTCATTATGTTCAGGTTTTAAGTTCTGAATTGTTTTTTCCGAAAGCTGTTTTTTACGAGCAGCCACATAAACATTCCCTAAAATATCAGCCGTTTCTGATAACAGATGCTTTTCTTCAGCAGAAACACCATTTTGTTTTTCAAACTCTAACTGATACTGTTTTGAGAAAAGTTGGGCTGGCTGTTTATATTGCTTCTGTAGCTTCTGCCAAGCTTCACGCCCTGTTTTACCTTGTATAGTCGTTAATACAATATGATCTACAGCACGTCCTAACTCGTGGTCAAACTGATCATCTTGTTCAAGATGATGTTTTTTCTGTAAAGCGGTAATACGCTCTAAGGCTTTTCCTTGAGGATTATATGTATCTTCATCAGAGAACCAATAAGCATAAACCTCAGCAATTTCTTGTAGCTGTTGAACTGAGTAATACTTAATATATGACGGTTTTTCGGCAGTCAATTTGGCAATAAATACTGCTTTATAAGTTTTGTCATAAGCATGCGTTGCATCATAGGTTTTATCTGCAAGTACAGCCAGATTTGCATCTAAATCTTGTACATCACTATGTGTGCCCACAGGGTGCTCTGAAACATCACTTTGCCCAAGCTTTTCACTAAAACCTTTAATAAAGTTTTCCAGCATAGAACCTTTACTTGCTTCAGCTACAGATTTAGCTTGTTTAAGCTGCTGCTGATCAATTGAAGTCGCTTTCCCATAATTCAGAATTTGCATATCTGCTTTAATATTGAAGCGGTGCTTAAACTCAGCTGGCGTATAATCAACATCGTAATCCATATTGACTGCACGGCCTTTGTCATCTAAAGCCACATCAATTGTGATTGGGTTTCTTTGCTTCGGTAAAGCTTGTTCAATTTCATCCTTATGTTTTAACCAAAGAGCTTTGAATGCTTCATCATTAATAAACTGGTTTTGGTTATACGCTTCAAAAATTTGCTTTAAAGCGTCCTGACGAGACTTAATTTGCGCTTTTTGAATACTTGTATCGCTCTGATCTAGGACATCAATACCGTAGATTTGGCAATAATTAATATCCCCTAAAGCGACCGGTTTTTTAAGCGATTTTAATTCAATACATTGATCTTCCGTCAGTGCAACTACTTCTTCATTTTCTGAGGTTTGTTCAGTCTCTGCTACAGCTACATCACTCGCCTCTTCACTAGAAGCAGACTCTACTTCCTCATCTTCAGAAGTAGAGGTATTGCCTAAATGAGCATTAACAAGGGAGTACAACTGTTGGCTAACAGCAGCGGCGTCATCAGAAGAAACCTTTTGTTCTTCTTTATCTGCAGTGCCTTTTTTCGCATCAGAAGCAGCAATCTCTGCGGCAAGCGTTTCAGCAAGTTTTTCCTCATCAAGACCTAAAACACTTTTTTGAAGATATTTTTTATTAACTTGCCCAAACAAATCTACTTCTAAAAGCAGTTGCTCAACCGTCGTCTTTAAACGAATTCTTTCAACCGCCCCTGCTTTACGATCAGCCTCAGTCAACGATACACGTTGTAAGTTTTGCGGTTCAGCTAATCGATATGAAACAGCACTTGAAGCTTTAAGGTATTCAATAAATTTCTTCTTATCGACATTTTTAAAGAAGGCTTTATATTTTGAGAAATCAACATAAGCTAAATTATTTTGGTTATCTTTATTGACCAAATATGGCATCAAACCAAAATAATTTATGTAAAACTTATAATTCTCAAGATCAAGCACCATTGGCAATTTTGCCTGAACTAAAAGTGTCGGTTTTTCATATCTAGCAGTTAAATTAAATGAACCCATTTTTTGACGATAATGTATCGAGCCGTCATAACTAAACTGAAGATCATTTAACAAATTAAATAATACGGTATTAATTTTTTCAGAACGTGTTGAGGAAGTCAGTCCCAAATCACCTTGTTCGTTTGCAATCGCCGCATATAAGGTTTGTTTCTGTGCTTTACTTAAGGCAACTTTTTGTTCACGTAAATATTGATCAACTTTCTTTTGTAATTCAGCATCTAGCTTAGCAGTATTCTCAGCTTTTACATTTTGCTTTATTTGTGAAGGATCAACGGTAATTTTAAAGTTTCCGCGATAATCATAACTTGGGTATTCATACATCGCATTAACACTTTGAATGGCTTTTTGCTCTAAACTCGCAGATGCCACCTGTGAACGCACGCCGTGTTGTGCACATGCCGTCAAGCCCAAACTAAATAAACATAAACTGAGATATTTTAAATGCATAACCTTTTTTAAAACCTTATCGCTTTATCTTTTTAACAAAACTTGCTAAAAATAAAAAAATTAGTTGTTTTTTCACATAAAAGTATAAGTCCCGACTTTAGCAGAAATTATAATTTCAGGTGTATTTATTTTCGACAAAATTCGCTTTTCTGACATTCCTTTCGGGTGCGATTAACATTGTATTTTTATCATGCGAGTGAATAATCAAATCATCGATTCAGATAATCCCACAATGATTCAAAATTAGGATTAAAGCCATGCCAGCATATAAAGCTCCGCTACACGATATCCGCTTCTTAATGAATGAAGTACTAGACTATCCTGCTCACTACAAAACTTTATCAAATGGTGAAAGTGCAGATCCTGATACAGTAGATATGATTCTTGAAGGTGCAGCAGATTATTGTGAAAATGTACTGTCTCCACTTAACCAATCTGGCGATGAAGAAGGTTGCCATTTTGACAACGGCGAAGTTAAAACGCCAAAAGGTTTTAAAGAAGCTTATGACCAGTTTGTAATGGGTGGCTGGCAAGGTCTTTCTTATCCGGAAGAATTTGGTGGTCAAGGCCTACCAATGTCTTTAAACCTGATTAAATCAGAGATGATGGGTACTGCGAACTGGTCATTTACCATGTATCCAGGTTTAAGCTCAGGCTGTATGAATACTATTTTGCAATTCGGTACAGATGAGCAAAAACAAACGTATATGCCGAAACTTGTTGAAGGTACATGGAGCGGCACAATGTGCTTAACCGAACCTCAATGTGGTACAGACTTAGGTCAGGTAAAAACCAAAGCTGAACCACAAGCTGACGGCACTTATAAGATTTCTGGTACAAAAATCTTTATTTCTGCCGGTGAGCATGATTTAACAGAAAACATTATTCATATTGTGCTTGCACGTCTTCCAGATGCACCAGCAGGTACTCGTGGTATTTCATTATTTATCGTCCCTAAATTTATCCCAACTGCGGATGGCGGCGTAGGTGAACGTAATACTGTAAGCTGTGGTTCAATCGAACACAAAATGGGTATCCGCGCTTCTGCAACTGCTGTATTGAACTTTGATAATGCAACAGGTTACCTCATTGGTGAAGTAAACAAAGGCTTACATGCCATGTTTACCTTTATGAACACAGCGCGTATTGGTACTGCGGTTCAAGGTATTGCCCATGCAGAGTTATCTTTCCAAGGCGCTCTACCATATGCCAAAGAACGTATATCTATGCGTGCCCTTTCAGGTAAAAAAGATCCAGATAAAGTTGCTGATGCAATCATTCACCATGCTGACGTACGCCGCATGTTGTTAACTCAAAAAGCAATCGCTGAAGGTGGTCGTTCAATGATCTACTACGCAGCACAGCTTGCTGACAAAATGACAGATGCTTTGACACGCGGTGACCAAGCTGCATTTGAAGATTATGATGATAAACTTGGTTTCTATACACCAATCTTAAAAGGTTTCTTGACCGAGCTTGGCCTAGAAGCTGCTAACCACGGTATGCAAGTGTACGGCGGCCATGGTTACATTAAAGAATGGGGTATGGAGCAAATCGTACGTGATGCCCGTATTTCTACTTTGTATGAAGGAACAACTGGTGTTCAAGCACTTGATTTGATTGGTCGTAAAGTGTTGTTAAGCTCAAAAGGTAAAGTAGTTCGTGAATACACTGCTGAGATCTTAAAGTTCTGTGCTGCACATGCTCGTAATAAATACTTACGTCGTTTTGCTTGGGACTTAACAAAGCTTTGTGCTCAGTGGAACACTTTAACTGTTCGTATCATGCTTGCTGCACGTAAAGATCGTGACATCGTATCTTCTGCTTCTGTAGATTTCTTGATGTTCTCAGGCTATGTGATGATGGCTTATTTCTGGGCACAACAAGCAGTTGTCGCTTCTGAAAAATTAGAAGCAGGTAATGGCCAAGAAACTCCTGAGTTCTATAAAGCAAAAATTAAAGTTGCAGATTTCTACTTTGACCGTTTATTACCACGTGCTCAAGGTCATGCAGAATCAATGGTAACGACTTCTCGTACGCTGACTTCATTACCAGCGGAACACTTCAGTTTCGACTACTAATGATGTATAGACTCTAAAATCAAAAGAGCGCAATTGATATTGCGCTCTTTTTTATTTTGCTAAAATTGGCTTTACTCTTTATCAAGTACATAAGCTTTTGTAGGAACAAAATAATTTTGTTCCAAAAACTCACGGTTTTTACCAAAATCGCTATAAAATAATTTTTCTAAATTTACGACTAATCTTTGTTTTGCATCAATATCAAAATAGAAGTTAACATCTGATAAAGGACATTGAATCGTTAACTCATGAGCGGCAGGTTCGACCTTCCATTTCAAGGAAGGACATAATTGATTGATGACCGCACTTTTTGAGCCATCTTTACTACCAACACGACCAAAATGAACAACATTCCAATACGCAGTTCCATCAGGTAATAAATTTAAAATATATTCTGCCTCGCCTGTTTCACAATCGGCAAAATTATCTTCACATGAAATACGAGTATGATAACGGCCTGCATATTGTTGGTCTGCTTCGGATAGTTTTGAGGTTTGATCTGGAACGCCCTCAGGCAAGAAAGTTCGTCCCGCTGCATCATCTAAAGTTTTAACCTTCGTAGTGCTTTTAATCAAACTATCTTCATGTCTAGAAGTCGTTGCTACCGCGGAGTGATCTTTAGAGTCGGCATGATTTACATCGCAGGCACTTAACCCCATACACAAGATGGCTGCCACACCCAAATGTTTTATTAAAAGACCAGACCACTTCAAAGACATATACATCATTCACATACAACAGCAATGCTACAGTTCAACCTTATTGTTCAGGAACGATATCATCGCTGCTACAAACACTTTCAGCCCCGAAACAGTGCATTTTAGTAGATGTTGCTTTCATTGATTTAAACCATTTACATATTTTAACCATTTTTAGTTTTGTGAACCTTTAATTCATTCGGATTGGCTCCATATTCTTATTAACCAAGTGAATAAATGATTCCTTGTAACTTATATATTTGAGGAGACTTAGATGGCCAATTCTGGTTTATATCGCTCGAACCGACAAAGCATGATCGCCGGTGTAATGGGCGGTATTGCTGAACGATTTGGTTGGAATGCAAATTTATTACGCATTATTTTCGTGTTAGTTTCGATAATGAGCGCGGCTTTTCCAGGGATTTTAGTGTACTTAGTTTTATGGTTGGTTATTCCTAAAAAACAGCCAGAACAAGTGCAAGGTTATCAACAACCTGTTCGCACTGTACGAGAAGAACAAATACATTAAATAACTTAGTTTATTTTGGTCGCTACGGTTGCATCCCCTAATCAACCGTAGCTTTTTTTATGTTTAAAATTACAATTTACGATTTAACTGCTGTTGTAAAGCCGCAATCATATCTGCACGGCTAATGATACCAATCAGTTTTCGTTCCTCAACCACCGGAATATAGTTAAAAGACTTCTCAACAAAGTAAGGTACAAGGTCTTGAATCGGCTGAGTTGGCAGTACAGTAACTACTCGACGACTCATAATTTGTCTTACGTAATGCTGCCATGAGTTTCTTGGGTCTGTTGCCCCTTTAAACCATTCCACAACTTCATATAACGCCAAAGTACCCACTAAATGGTTGTCTGCATTAACTACAGGCAAACTCATGAGATTTTCTTGTTTAAATTTATCTAATGCCTGATGAATATCATCATTTTCATGCAATTTAATCACATCTCGGCTCATAATATCCTGACAGGTATATTGGTTCACCATGCGTTCATTGGCATGTTCTTGCGCTTCTAAAATGATTTTTTCTAAGTCGTACTGGCTGATATCTAACAATTCAGTATGATGTTCTAATGCATACTCAATATCTTTTGGCTGAATTGATACTTTTTGAGTGGGAGTTGGATCTTTGCTTCGCTCATTTAAATGTGCAGTAACCGGATAATGTCGCCCAATCAATCGATTAAAAAATACAGCAAAACCGAGTAGAAGTAATGAGTTGAGCAGAACCGGATAAAAAACGAAATAAAAGCCTAATTTATGAATGGCAGCGCCGCCCAACACAGCCGTAATCGCAACTGCTCCACTAGGCGGATGCAAGGAGTCGGTAGTCATCATCAAAAATATGGCAAAACCCACAGCCACGCTAAAAGCCGTGGTTAAATCCGGAATCCACTGTGCACAGGCGACCCCAATAATTCCGGCTAATGTATTACCGACAATAACATTCCAAGGCTGAGCCAATGGACTGGTAGGTACAGCAAATAAAAGAACAGATGAGGCCCCCATTGGTGCAATGTACCAAGCATTAATTCCGCCTAAAACATACCAGCTAATTAACGAGGAAATTGCTAAACCACATAGCGCTCCAACGCCACAAAGCAACCGTTCTTTTAGGGGTAAAACCTTAAAATTCGGTTTTAAAATCTGTAACCATTCTGGCTGTATAACACTCACAGTACACCTTAGGGGATATGCCGTTATTTATAACGGGCAAAAGTATACGCCCAAAGCCACATAAAGTGCATTTAAATTATATCTTTCAATTATCAGAAAACCTGTTGAACGTGCTGTTACTATTTTAATGTTTTAATATTCAATTAATTTTTCATTTAAATAGCGCCAGTAACGTTTAGGCAAATATTGCACATGAAGCTTAATATTTTGGCGTTCCGTAATATTAACGCTTTTAAAATAATCCTTCCAAAGCTGGTCATATAAAACTTCCTGCTCATTAAGCTCAAGCTGAAAGCTTTGACTCATTCCATTTTTTAAATTACGGTCAACGTCTGAGGCTTCGAGTGAAACTTCATGTATTTCCCGTAAATCATAATACAGTCCGAATTTACGTTGCTCATCATAAATCAGCCAACGCTGATCTTGATAACGCCGTTTAAAATGCGGCTGAATGAGTGGTAAAACATTAAAATCAGGACGAACCAGACTTAAAAAAAGCTCATCTTTGGTTTTCTTAAACCGAATAAAAGCCTCCATTCGATGCTTCTCTCGTCCGACCTTTTTCGTCCACTGTGCAATCGCTAAGACACTTGGATTTGAATAATCTTTTTCTACAGAAGAATGACTACTAAACACATAAATACAATAATTAAATAAATGCTGATAGGCATCTAAAGATTCAGATAAAGAGGCAAAATAGAATTGTTTTAATGAAGAAGATGAAAGCTTTTTTTTCAGGGCAGACCAAACACGCTCGGCATGTTGCTCGTTATTTGAAACCTCAATTTTATCAGCAAATAAGCCATGTTGAGCCGCATCACTTAAACAGAGTCTGACTTGTAATTCTTTAAATTGAAATGCACGAAACACACAGCTCAGCAGCCCAACCATTGAACCATCAAAATAGTAAGCAACCTCCTCATTAAACATGGCTAAAACCCAAGACTTAATTGTGGCGAGAGCTGCTGTACATATTTTGATGAGCCTTGCGTTAAAATCTGCTGCCGAATAAAACTTGAAGACAATTCTTTTTGGAATTTTGGACTATCTTCACAGCGAATAAAGAATTTTGCACGTTGATAGGCCACACCGAGTTTTTTAAGTAAATCGATATGGATTTTTCCAAAACGGCGTGCTTGCACAATTTTCTTGGCCGATTTCACCCCAATGCCCGGTACACGCAAAATCATTTGATAATCTGCACGGTTTAAATCTACCGGAAACTGTTCTGGATGCCTTAAGGCCCAGCTTAATTTTGGGTCTACATCAAGATCCAAATTTGGGTGTTTTTCATTAACAATTTCATTGACTTCAAAACCGTAAAAACGCATCAGCCAGTCACTTTGATAGAGACGGTTTTCACGAAGCAACGGCGGCGCAGAACCAACTGCGGGCAAGTAATTATTTTCGGTATTAATTGGGATATAACCCGAAAAATAGACGCGCTTGAGTTTAAATTCTTTGTAATGCTTGTCTGCCATAAACAAGACATCTTGGTCTGACTCTTGATGGGCCCCCACTACCATTTGTGTGGTCTGCCCTGCCGGCACATATTTCGGTACATGCTTAATGATTTGTCGCTCATCTTTAAGCTGAATAAGTCTATCACGGACCAAACCTAAATCTTTTTGCACTTCCTGATGTGATTTTTCTGGCGCAAAAGTTTTTAACCCAATTTCGGTCGGCATCTCTAAATTAATACTCATCCGGTCAGCATATAAACCTGCTTCATGAATCAGTTCAGGCGATGCTCCCGGAATAGTTTTTAGATGAATATAGCCATTAAAGTTTTCTTCAAGACGCAACTTTTTCACGACTTGAAGCATGCGCTCCATCGTGTGATCGGCCGATTTAAAAATGCCTGAGCTTAAAAATAAACCTTCAATATAATTACGGCGATAAAAATTAATGGTTAAGTCTACAACCTCTTGCACCGTAAATGCCGCACGCTGGACGTCATTAGAACGGCGTGAAACGCAATAGGCGCAGTCAAAAATACAAACATTGCTAAATAGAATTTTTAAGAGAGATACACAGCGGCCATCTTCGGTATAGCTATGGCAAATACCCGAATGACTGGCATCCCCCAGACCTTTATTTTTGTTTTTACGATCACTGCCACTTGATGAACAAGACACATCATATTTAGCAGCATCAGCAAGAATTTGTAGTTTTTCCCGAATGCGATCAGACATATCAAACGACTCATTTATGACATCGTTTAAAAAATATCATTTCGCATTCTTAAATTTAATCCAGTGAAATACGCTCGGCGTCATGAGATGACGTTTAAAATAATTCGTCTTAATTAACGTATTCTTCAAGCTGCTTTACACGCTTTTCATACTCTTGCATTGGGCAATATGAATACATCGGTGAACCAATGTATGAACCTGCATTATTACATTCCTGATCTACATAAGCTTTCCAAAGTCGTTGAGATTTTAGAATATCTTGGTAACGCTCTGGTTGTTTGTATTCTTCGCTTTGTGTACGAATTTGATCAATTAGAGCAACAATTTTTTCTTCATAAGTCTTTTTAGCTTGTTCAGAACAGCTATGCACAACCATGTTGTTAATACTTTCAAGCTTCATTTCTTTAATGGTCTGGTCTACACATTGGTTGTATTCATCTTGCTCATCAGTTTCTGTTTGCGCGTAAAGCCATGGACTACAGAAAAGACTGGATAAAACAATAAGTTTGCAGCAAAATTTCAACATAACTTCTTCTCAGTTCTATAATTTTTAATATGCTTCAATATAACAAAAAAATGATTATTCACGCACTTGCGCTTGCACCCATCCCATTGCTGAGTTTATCTGCCTTAGGGGTAATAATATTAAATGCTGAGTTCAACCTTTATTCGATTGGAGTTATTTTTCTAGCCCACTTCTTATTTTATTTACTTTTTTATGGCCTTCTGGTTATTCCTTTTGCATATATCATTTCCTATTTTCTCGCCCGTAAAAATCGTTTAAATCTGATGAGTATTTTCATCAGCGCAACTGCGATCTGGATTTTGATTGGCCCTATTACACGTTTGATTTTTGTCGGATCATTCCCTTCCCCTTGGTGGCATATTTATAAGATCTACAGTTTCTATCTGATGATCTTATTTACAGGCTTTTGCTATTGGTTAGGCTTAAAGTGGCTAAGCCAGAAAAACAAATGACCGAATCATGTATTCCCTTGATTAAGCCTTTGCCACTCCCCCACAAAATCCTTATACTTAGGGGCAATTTTTCTCATAAATTCGTGGATGCTACATGAGTCGCGCCATCTCGCACATTGATACATTTCAGGGCTTAATTCTTGCCCTACAAAACTATTGGGCCGAACAAGGCTGCGTCGTATTACAACCTTACGACATGGAAATGGGCGCTGGAACATTCCACACCGCAACATTCTTACGTGCTTTAGGGCCAGAGACTTGGAACGCGGCATACGTTCAACCTTCACGTCGTCCAAAAGATGGCCGCTACGGTGAAAACCCGAACCGTTTGCAACACTACTATCAGTTCCAAGTAGTACTTAAGCCAAACCCAGACAACATCCAACAGCTTTATCTCGATTCTTTAAAAGCAATCGGGATTGACACGCTTACTCACGACATCCGTTTCGTAGAAGACAACTGGGAATCTCCAACTCTTGGTGCTTGGGGCTTAGGGTGGGAAGTTTGGCTTAACGGTATGGAAGTAACTCAGTTCACTTACTTCCAACAAGTTGGTGGTGTTGAATGTTACCCAGTAACAGGCGAAATCACTTACGGTTTAGAACGTCTTGCGATGTACCTACAGGGCGTTGACTCGGTTTATGACCTTGTTTGGACCAAAGGCCAATTTGGTACTGTGACTTACGGCGACGTATTCCATCAAAATGAAGTTGAGCAATCGACTTATAACTTTGAATACGCTCCAGTTGATAAACTATTTGAACTATTTGATTTCTACGAGTCAGAAGCTAACCGTTTAATGGAAGCTAAACTTCCACTTCCAGCTTATGAGCAAGTCGTTAAAGCGTCTCATACCTTTAACTTGCTTGATGCACGTGGCGCAATTTCTGTAACTGAGCGTCAACGTTATATTTTACGTGTACGTACTTTGGCGCGCGCTATTGCACAAAGTTATGTACAAGCACGTGCAGAGCTTGGCTTCCCAATGGCAGAACCACACTTACGTGATGAAGTATTGGCACAGCTAAAAGCACAAGCTGAAAGTGAAGCAGCAAAGGCGGAGAAAAACTAATGAGCAAACATACTGTTTTATTCGAACTTGGCTGTGAAGAGCTTCCACCAAAAAGCTTAAAAACATTACGTGATGCACTACAAGCAGAAACTGTAAAAGGCTTAAATGAAGCAGGTTTAAACTTCGCATCTGTTGAAGCTTATGCCGCTCCACGTCGTTTAGCACTTAAAATTGTAGATGTAGATGCTGCGCAAGCGGATACGCAAAAACGTTTTGACGGCCCTGCAGTTCAAGCAGCTTACGATGCAGAAGGCAAACCGACTAAAGCACTTGAAGGCTTTATGCGTGGTCAAGGCATTACTGTTGAGCAACTTTCTACATTCCAAGCAGGTAAAGTTGAAAAAGTTTGCTATTTAAAAGATGTGAAAGGTCAAAGCCTTGATGCTTTACTTCCACAGATTTTACAAACTGCGTTAGACAATTTACCAATTGCTAAGCGCATGCGTTCTGCTGCAAGCCGTACCGAATTTGTACGTCCAGTGAAATGGGTTGTCTTACTCAAAGATGACCAAGTTATTGAGGCGACTATTCAAGATCACAAAGCTGGTAATGTGACTTATGGTCACCGTTTCCATGCACCTGAAGCTGTGACCTTAGCACATGCAAATGACTATTTAGCTGCGTTAGAAAAAGCATATGTTGTAGCGAACTTTGAAAAGCGTCAGGCAACCATTCAAGAACAAGTGAAAAAGTTAGCTGATGAAGTGAATGCAACTGCGATTGTTCCAACTGACTTACTTGATGAAGTAACAAGCCTGGTTGAATGGCCTGTAGCTTTACGTGCAACTTTTGAAGAACGCTACTTAGCTGTTCCTCAAGAAGCTCTTATTACGACAATGCAAGACAACCAGAAATATTTCTGTTTGATCAATGCGGAAGGTAAATTGCAGCCTTACTTCATTACTGTTTCAAATATTGAGTCTAAAGATCCGACTCAAATTATTGAAGGTAACGAAAAAGTTGTTCGTCCTCGTTTATCTGATGCTGAGTTCTTCTTCTTACAAGATCAAAAGCAACCGCTTGCATCTCGTAAAGAAAAATTAGCAAACATGGTATTCCAAGCTCAGCTTGGTACGCTTTGGGACAAATCAACACGTATTGCAAAACTTGCAGTTGCATTATCTTCAATCACTGGTGCAAACCCAGCTGATGCTGAAAAAGCAGCATTACTTGCTAAATGTGACTTAACTTCTGAACTTGTAGGTGAGTTCCCAGAGCTTCAAGGTATTGCGGGTACTTACTACGCACGTATTGAAGGTGAAAACACTGAAGTTTCAGAAGCTTTAGGTGAACAATACTTACCAAAATTTGCAGGTGATATTTTACCTAAAACCAAAACAGGTACAACTATTGCCCTTGCTGACCGTTTAGATACGCTGGTTGGTATTTTTGGTATTGGACAAGCGCCTACAGGTTCTAAAGATCCGTTTGCTCTTCGTCGTTCAGCAATTGGTATCTTACGTTTAATCATTGAAAATGAATTAGACGTAACAATTGAAGAGTTAGTAAATCTTGCGCTTCAAGGTTATGGCGATATCGTTAAAGACCATGACAAAACTCGTGCTGACGCAGTTGCATTCTTGGAAGGTCGTTACCGTGCTAAGTATGAAGACCAAGGCGTTGCTGTTGACGTCCTTCAAGCAGTTCAAGCTCTTGCACCAAAATCTCCACTTGATTTTGACAAGCGCGTAAATGCTGTTAACCACTTCCGTACATTACCTGAAGCTGCTGCACTTGCTGCTGCAAATAAACGTGTTGCTAATATTCTTGCAAAAGAAGCAGCACCAGAAGGTTCTGTAGTTGAAGCAAACTTGGTTGAAGATGCTGAAAAAGCATTATTTGCTGAGCTTCAAGCAGTTACACCTGTAGTTGAACCATTACTTGCAGCAAAAGATTACACAGCTGCTCTTTCTAAGCTTGCAGCACTTCGCGCGCCGATTGATGCATTCTTTGATGGTGTAATGGTAATGGCAGATGATGCTGACCTGAAAGCAAACCGTTTACGTTTATTGGCTCAGTTACGTAATTTGTTTACTGCTGTGGCTGATGTGAGTGTATTACAGGGTTAAATTCATCAAGGATGCTATGCTAAAGTAGCTGTATAGCATCCATTTTTGATAGAAGATTATGATAAAGTATATTTCAATTGAAAATTTTAGATGTTTTCACCAAAGTACATTTAAAGAATTCTCGCACGTAAATCTAATTGGCGGTTTAAACAACTCTGGAAAATCAGCCCTTCTTGAGGCTATTTTACTTTTATTATCACCTCAACTTGAAACCATAACTTTATTAAACAAATACAGAAATGAACTCGTAACAAAAAAGAATACATTTGATAAGACTTGGGATTATCTATTTTTTAATGCAAACAAATTAGAACCGATTAAGTTGAAGACATTAAGTGATAGATATAATTATGAATATTGTTTAGCAATAAAAAAATCTGAAAATGATCAATTCAATAATGTTGCTTTTTATGAAAAATTAAAAAATTCAAAAGAAGAGAGTTTAGAAAGGGCTATAAAAGATTTCGAACTTTTCACCCAAAAACAAAATATTATTCATTCATTAGATTTATATATTACAGATGATGAGCTTAACAACTCATTTATGGGAAGTTTTAGTTTTACTGATTCAGGTAGATTAACAATGTTGGAAACACCAACATATCTATTTAATGAAGTAGCATATCGCCCAGCTAAACAAGTAATTACACCCAATCAACTTTCGAAACTTTTGGATATTTCAGTTGATAAGGGACATTTAAATGAAATAATGGAAACTATTCAAATTATTGATGACTCGATTATCGATATTAGAGTAGTAGAAAATAAAGTTTTATTATCCCGTGACCGAGTATCATATTTACCTATTAGTCTTTTTGGTGATGCTATTACATCAACGCTTTATATGATCTTAACTTTATTTAGTGTAGATGAAGGGGGATACCTATTAATTGATGAGGTTGAAAATGGTATTCATCACTCTAAACAACTTAACTTTATTAGACATATTTGTAATTTAGCATGGCTTTGTTGCATAAAGCCTTTGAAGGTAAAGTTTTCCTAAGTTGCTAAAATTTAGGTTACAACTTGGGTATGAGGTCTGCCTAATTCTGTAAATTTATTTAATACGGCTACACGTGCATGGATCTCATTCACTTGGCTGTCAAAATTCCTTGAGTAGAGTTTATCGCCTAATAATTTGATGCAATGCATCTTGGTTTCGACCAAACTTCGCCGATGATAACCAGACCACTTTTTCCAAAGGGCTCTTCCTAGACGCTTAACTGTTTTTAGTAATTCATTTCTCTCTTGCGAATGAACTTTTGTATCTTTCCACGGTTTCGCATTTTTTCTTGGCGGAATCACCGCATATGCTTGACGATCTGAGATCACTCGTCTGCAGCATTTAGTGTCATAGGCTCCATCGGTATAGACAGAATCTACTCGCTCATCAAGTGGTATTTGACCAAGTAAATCACCGAGCACCTGTGAATCACTGATATTGTTCGTTGTGAGCTGAACTGCACGTATTTGCAGCGTTTCAGCATCTATACCAATGTGAAGCTTACGCCATTGTCGACGATATTCAGGCTGATGTTTCTTCCGTTTCCATTCACCTTCGCCCAAAAACTTTAAACCAGTTGAATCTACGAGTAGATGTAGACCATTGCTACTTTTTTGGTAGCTAATCGCAATATCAATATGTTTTTGTCTTCTGCAAAGCGTCGTATAGTCTGGCGCTGTCCAATCTAATCCGCAAAGTTTAATCAGGCTTTGTACAAAGCCAGTGACCATGCGTAGAGAAAGACGAAATATGGATTTAATCATTAAGCAGCATTGGATGGCTGTATCGGAATAAGTTTGATTTCGACCATGTTGGCTTTTTGGTTGAGCATACCATTGTGTTTTGGGATCAAACCAAATGGCAATATTCCCACGATTAATGAGAGCTCGGTTGTATGTGGGCCAATTGGTTGTACGGTAGATTTTAGGTGTAGGCTTATTCATCTCAAAATTATATTGTGGAATAAGCCTTTAGAGA
>NZ_JAKTIM010000021.1:0-56104 GCF_027855455.1 Acinetobacter sp. AOR01_HL
CAAACGATGAAGACGTTAAGGGCGCTTAGCTCAGTTGGTAGAGCGTCTGCCTTACAAGCAGAATGTCGGCGGTTCGATCCCGTCAGCGCCCACCAAGCCTTTACGTTAAGATCTCAAGTGCAGCGGTAGTTCAGTTGGTTAGAATACCGGCCTGTCACGCCGGGGGTCGCGGGTTCGAGCCCCGTCCGCTGCGCCACTTAAGACTTAACATCGTTTACCCCACAATTGCGATATTGTGAAAGTGCAGCGGTAGTTCAGTTGGTTAGAATACCGGCCTGTCACGCCGGGGGTCGCGGGTTCGAGCCCCGTCCGCTGCGCCACTTTTATAAAACGCTTTTGCAGGGCGCTTAGCTCAGTTGGTAGAGCGTCTGCCTTACAAGCAGAATGTCGGCGGTTCGATCCCGTCAGCGCCCACCATAATTTGTGACCATACTTTATTTTTAAAGTATTGCAAGTGCAGCGGTAGTTCAGTTGGTTAGAATACCGGCCTGTCACGCCGGGGGTCGCGGGTTCGAGCCCCGTCCGCTGCGCCATTCTCTTGATTCCCTGATCTAGAGGATGTAATGTATAAAGACTGCGATTGTTGTCTTTTTCAATCAGGGCGCTTAGCTCAGTTGGTAGAGCGTCTGCCTTACAAGCAGAATGTCGGCGGTTCGATCCCGTCAGCGCCCACCATAATTTTTTAAAATTTAAAAAATTAAATACACTAATTTATTTGGTGTTTTTTGCGTTTCTGCTCTTCCTATTTTTTATCTATCTATTTTATCTTTTTTTAGTTAATCCTTTATTTTCCATACTTAATTTTTGAGTTCAGATTTTATTACTTTAAATTATTATTACTAGCGGGTTTAACTAAAGCTGCCATGCTGGAAAGCAATAGCAGCTTTGTAAACCAAGATTAATACTCGTTTAGAAGCCAACCACTAGCGTACGCAAAATATTCACGTAGCCAAGCGTTGTAGCGAGTAATTAAAGGTGTTTCTGCAGCGACCATATAAACCTGTGTATAGCCTTGTTTCTTTGCAATAGCTGCAGCTCGTGGTGTATGGAAGTCACTTGTAACAATTGCAATAGGTTGATTAACATTAATATGAGCTTGTTCAAGTAAAGGTTTACTATTTTTAAGATTAAGTTCTGTACTTGTGCTTTTGTCTTCAAGGATCATTCGATCTTTTGTTATATGAAAATGTTGTTTCAAGTAGCGTGACATGACTAATGCTTCAGGTTCTTTTTCTGAAAAGTCCAAACCTCCTGTTAAAATAACCTTTGCTTGCGGTTGTGAAAGGGCAACTGGAGCTGCTGTGTCAAGACGCTTTGCAAGAATAGCTGAAGGCTGTCCATTTTCGACGCCACTACCTAAAACAATAATTGCTTTAACTGCGGGAAGATTTTGACTTGCGTCTTTATTTTCTTTAATAAAATTAAAAAAATAGCCTAAGCCAATTAACCAAATCCAGAAACACAACCACCCAAAACGCCAAAGAGTATGAAGCCGATAGTGATAGAAGAAAAACCGTTCTAAATGATAATAAAATAATGCATAAAGACAGAAGAATGCTCCTAAAACTAAAGGAACAAGTGTGCCTACATGAATTTTATTTAGAAAAGCTAGAAATAAGCCGTCCAAAAATAAAATTGAACCAATGACTGCTAAGAAAATCCGAATCCACTTACTGACTTGCATTGTGTTTAAAGCTGCAATTTAAATTGCAGACAGTGTATGCAAAATCATTCCAAATTCAATGCTGATTGTAATAAAAAGCCGAGTAAAGCATTTTGGCTATTACTCGGCTTTGTTATTTATTGATATTTAATAAACATCACGGCGATAACGGCCTTGTTGTCTTAACTCATCGACTTGTTCTTCGCCTAAAATATGAATAAGTGCTTGATCTACTCCACTTGCCATTCCATCAATACTGCCGCATACATAGAGTACTGCACCACGTTCAATCCAGTTGACTAACTCTGCTGTATTTTGTCGGATGATATCTTGAACATAAACACGTTGTTCTTGATCACGTGAGAATGCAAGATCAAGTCGTTTTAACATTCCCATCGTTTGCCAAGCTTCAATGGTTGATGCATAGAAGAAATCATGAGCACGTTGGCGTTCACCGAAAATTAGCCAGTTTTCAGTATAGTTATGGCGAGTTCGTGTATGAAGTAAACTCATTAAACCCGCGATTCCCGTTCCATTACCAATACAAATAATCGGACGATTATCATCAATCAAATGAAAAGACTCATTGGTACGGATACGCAGTGCAACATTTTGATTAATTTCTGTATGTTGAGTCAGCCAACCTGATCCTAAACCTAAATCACCAGACTCATCATATTGTTGACGAACAACTAGACGTAATACTTGCTGAGAAGGGATGCTAGCAATGGAATATTCTCGCGTTGGTAGGGTAGGAAGTTGTTCTAGTAAATGGTCCAGATTGGCAAACGGTTCAATTTCACCAGTTAAATCTTTATTCCAAAGTGCCTTTTCAATAGAAACCTGTAGCGAGTCTACCACTGTATTTTTAAGAATGTGATGATGCTGTAAAAACTTATTAATACGTTCAGGGCTGTTACCTGGTTGTATTTCAGCAATGTCCCCAGCTTGCCATACAGCTTCATGACTGGCAGTGAGTTCAATATTGTAGGCAGGCTGACCTAGACTATTTGGATTGAGTAAATCACGTTGTTGTAATGTCCAATTATCAAACACTTTTTCGATATTAACAGCATGCAAATCTAGTTTGGTTGCTTTTACAAGCGCCTGATTCCAGTTTTGAATATCTGCCGGATTTGCATTATCTACTTCTATAATATCGAAGAGGGCTTTGGCACCATTGTTTTTAAGCCATTCATCTACTGTGTGGCCAAAACTACAATAAGTATCCGGATATTCCTTAGAACCTAAAGCTAATACTGCATATTTGATATGTTGAAGTTTTAAATTAGTTTTTAATAACTTTTTAGCAAAATTAGAAGCTAAGTCAGGTGCTTCTCCAGTACCATAGGTGCTAATCACAAATAATATTTGTTCATGTTGCTGTAAATCAACTTCGGTTAGTTGTTGTACAGATTTAACCTGAACTGGTTGATGCGCCTCTTGTAAGCTCGTTGCAGTACTCCACGCGAGTTGTTCCGCAACTCCAGTTTGGGTGGCATAAGTGATTAACCAAGGCTTAGCATTTTGATCGATATAATGGCCTGCTAAAGACTGGCGAGCCGCTTGAGTAAGTTTTTTCTGCTTACGGCGTTTAAGGTAAAGCATCCATCCGGTAACAAAGAATAATGGCATGGCTAAAGAAGCAAGCATCGCCACAAATTGATAAACTGGTCCGAAGAAACTACCTCGGTGCACAGGTAACATACTGCTCATAATTTTTTGATTAAGCTTTTTATCTTCATAAAGCTCCATTTTTTCAATATTGGCAGTTTTATAGTTATAGACAGCTTGATTACGTGCACGTTCGTGTTGTGGCGTTGCATCTACAAAACTTAATTCAATTTTTCCATCATCTTTTTTAGGTAAGTTAACTGTTAAAGTCGAATAATCACGTCCAATCTGATTATTAAAACCACTCCAAGTTTGGTTGAGTGCGGTAATCAGTTGAGCATTATCTAGTTGAATTTTAGGCAATTGATCTTTATTTCGCCCAGATCCACCATGGCCTTGCATTTTAGGTTGTTCTACACCTAATACTTTGAACATACCACTACGCCACCAGTCATATGACCAATATAGACCTGTACATGCAAAAAGAAGATAAAAAACAATAACCCATGTACCTACAACAGCATGTAAATCCCAAATAAAATTTCGACCTTTAAGTTTGGGTTTGACAGCAAGCCATTGACGTGCAGAGTGCTTTTTCGGCCAGCGTAAATATAATCCGCTCAAAACAAAATATATAAGCATTAGGGCACAAGCACCGGTAATTTGTTTACCGAACTCACCAGCAGTTAAGTTTCGGTGAATTTGTTGTATTAATAAAAGTAGCTTACGACCTTGTACCTCTGGTAATACCTGAGCTGTATAAGGGTTAACCATCATATTGTAGCCGCGTCGTTCGCCTTCTTTTTCAATGTTTACTACAGATGAGGCGGTAGGATCTTTGGCAATTGTAATGCTATTAATTTTAATTTCAGGCTGGATTGTTGTGAAATGCTGGTAAAGCTGAGCAGGGGTAAGCTTAGGTGAGCTTTGTGCTTGCACAACATAACTATCTGTATTTACCCATTTTAAAATTTGCTGATCATAAGAATAAATTGCGCCTGTAACACCCATAATGGATAAGATGAGGCCAGCACTAATACCCAGAAACCAATGAATTTGAAATAAAAACTTTTTAAACATGGTCGAATAATGTAAATATGATGGAGATCTTGTAACGAAGTATAGCCGAAGATTGAGTAGATAATATGGATTTTGGAGATAATATTAATTTTCATTATCATTTATTTTTAGCATAATAAAAAACCTCCTGTAAAGGAGGCTTTTTAAAGAGGTGAAATTATAAAGTTTTCGGTTCACCTACACTTTCTTTCAAATGCTTACGAATTGTATTGAAAGAAAAGTTTTTAGAGTCCATACGTTTAGGCAATATATATGCACCTTGTTGTTCCTGACCTTTAGGATCTTTTACTTTAAAGTTAACTAAAATAAAGTCAGGGGTGTTGTACCATTCATAGATATTTTTCCATCCGATAGTTCCAACGCCTTCTTGTAAGCCCATTTGCTGGCGCATTACGATACCGTGAGGTTGTACACCTAAGCGAATACCTTTGATTTCCTGCACAGGAAACTCATTCATCTTACGCTTAACGTACCATTCCAAACCATATTTGCGGCCTAGGTAATAAAGTACTACACAGACAATAGCAACCCAGCAAATCACTGTAGAGTAGTTTTTGATAAAGATAAGACCTAAAATCGCAAGGGCTAAAATTACGCCCATAATCGCCCAGATTTTTGTGCTGATTTTATTGGTGCTGCGCCAGATAAGAAGTTGTGCATTACGTTGCTCAGCTTCTGATACCTCGTAAGGAACAGGCTGAAGCGTATAAGCATATAAAGTTTTCGCGGTCATAGTGCAAATAACAAATTGTAAACTGTTTTAAGTTTAGCATTAATTGGCATAAGTCAGGAAAGGATATTATGCCAATTTCATACTAAATTCTGACTCAAATTTATAATGATGCAAGTTCGCTAGCATCATTATCCAGATCATGACTTAGCCGTTGTTTTAACATACTAAATCGATTTAATACACTGAGCATCAGCGATAATTGCTGTAAAATAATGAGCGATTTTTGGTCATCTTCATCATTTTGGCTTAAGCGCTGACGTATCGTCTGTAGCATATTTTGTGCCGTAAGATCAGGCATTTCATCTCTTAACAGAGCACCTTGTATATCATCTAATGCTTGATCTAATACGTTAAGAACCGCTTGATCCTGAATCTTTTCTCGATGTGCTCCAAGTGCTGCGATATAACTTAAAAATGTATGATTGAGGCATAAAAATTCAAATATATCGGACTTACGAGTAGGGTCGAAGTCCGGCTCTGTTGCTAAGGTAGAAATAAGCGAAGCGACTTCTGCATCGGTATTATGTGCTGCTCGGCGGACAATACGGTAATTGAGGGCATGATTATGTCCTTCATGATATTGTTTTACCACTTCAGCTAAATAATTACATTGTGCTTGTAAGGAGCGTCGAATACTGCGTGGTAGGCGACGGAATTTCCAGTCAGGCCAAATAAAGGTCACGCCAAACCATGCTAAAGCACAACCAATTAGGGTATCAACAAATCTAGGAATAGCCGCAGCGACTGCCGAACCGTCCAGATTAAAGTTAATTAATGCCAAAATGGTAATAAAAGCGGTTGCTTGAGCATATTGCTTACTACGTAACTCGAAAAACAGTACGCCACTCAAAATTAGCATGACTAATTGCCCTTCCACAGAAGGTACTAAAAATACTATGCTAAGGCCGACAATAATTCCGACTAATGTACCCACAATACGTAAACGTAAGCGACGTTTTGTTGCGTTAAAGTTAGGTTGGCTAACAAATAAAGCAGTTAACATAATCCAGTAGCCATATTCGATATGAGTCATTTGAATAAATACATATCCAATAAAAAGAACAATCGAAACACGAATGGCATGACGGAATAGTACAGATTCAGGTGTTAGATTTTGTTTTATTCGAACAACAATATCATTCCAACCTTTTAGATCATCATCTTTAAGTTGATTTTCAGCCTGCTTTACTTTGTCAGACTGAATATGCTGTTCCGTTTCTAAGTTGAGTAATTGTGAGTCAATAGACTTTAAGTTGCGGTATAAGGCAAAAAGAGCATTTACCCACAATAAGTCATACTGCTGATCATTTCTTAACTTTACTAAAGATAAGCGTAAGTTCTCAAAACTCTGCTTAAAGCGTTTGTTATGGATATAGGGTTTACGCTGTAAAATACATTCATTTAGCTCTTGGCAAGCTTTACCCTGAATTGCCAAAATGCGCTGAAACCTAAATAAAATATCACTGTGCTGGAAAATTTTAGCTAACTTTTGATAGTCGATATGGGCAGAGTCTGCACGTTCATGAATATCTTGTGCGACAAAATAATAATGTAGGCTACGGCGAGTACCTTTTTGTCCACGGTCACCCTTTAAACGGGTTAAAAGGGCGGTTTTAAGATCATTAAAAATCGTTATTAATTTGCCATTTTCTAATGAAAGATCAATCATGCTTTGCTGATAACTCGCAGGCGTCATATCGACATCAAACAAATTAGATTTGGCAAATAGAAAGTCGCCTAATGAGGCATAAGAGGCCGCAAGTTTATCTTGGAGCTGGCGAACCGGAAATAATAAAAAGCTAATGGTTGCAATAAGCCCGTACCATGCTGCTCCCGCAACCAAAAGAGCTGGCTGAATATACCACTGGTCAAATAAATGAACTCCCAACATGGTATAAACTGAAACAACCAGACATCCATAAGAAATTGTTGCGTAACGGCGACCTAATGACCCGAGTAAAATCCAGCCAATACAAGAGGCAATCAGCCCTAGCGCAAAAAGCATTGGATAAGGGAAAAGTAATTGTACGGAAGCTGCGGTAATGAAGAAACCAATATAGGTGTAAATCAAATTCATGATTCGCACTGAAAAGCGATCATCAATATCACTTAAACCAGCTGCGACCACACCTAAAGTGAGGGGAATTGTTGCTAATTGATGTCCTAGAAAATAAGGCACGAACGCAGTTCCTGAAAAGGCAATCAGCATCCGCACGTTATACATAAATGATGTGTTATAAGTCGCTCTTTTTAGGCGTTTAAACCAAGATTTCAAATGAAGTCCTTGCTGATCAACCTGAGTGATAAAGGATTTGCGTATTTCTACACCAATGTTGCACAAATCATACGATAGACAGTGTAAGCTTGTCTGTATGCAAATGATTGAAAAATGAAATATCGTTATGTCTGAACAAACAGCCCAGCGTCAATATTCTATTGGCTGGATTATGTTGCTCGCTTTACTCACGGCTTTAGGGCCATTATCCATTGATATGTACTTACCTGCGTTGCCTCAAATGGCCCATGATTTTGGGGTGAGTACGCAAATGGTAGCAAACACATTGCCAGCTTATTTTTTTGGTTTAGCCATTGGACAACTGGTATATGGACCTTTAAGCGACCGTATTGGTCGAAAAAAGCCTCTTTATTTTGGGCTTGCGCTTTATGCGGTTGCAAGCTTGTTCTGCGTGCTCGCTACAAATGAATGGAGCCTAATTGCTGCCCGTATTTTACAAGCCTTAGGTGGTTGTGTGGGGGTGGTTATGGCTCGTGCTGCTATACGCGATAGATTAGATGTACAAGGCTCGGCACAAGCTTTTTCAAGCATGATGATCGTAATGGGCTTAGCACCTATTTTGGCACCGATGATAGGGGCCTGGATATTAATCTGGTTTCCGTGGCAAGCGATTTTTATTGCGCTTTCAATTGTAGGGGCAATCTGTTGGCTATGTGTACATTTCTTTTTTAAAGAAACTTTGGCAATGGATAAGAGGCTCAAGTTATCTCTATATCAAGTGGCTACCTTATATGGTGCTATTTTCAAAGATGCAAGCTTCCGTTTACCTATGTTTGCAGGATGTTTAACAGGTGCAGCATTATTCTGTTATATCAGTTCAGCTCCAGCCGTTTTTATGGACCAATATGGCTTAAATCAGCAAGAGTTTGCTTATGTATTCGGGCTCAATGCTTTTGGCATTATGTTAATGTCATCTTTAAATAAGCACTTAACCACACGTGTTGAAATCACTAAGCGCTTAAAAGCAGGTTCAATGGTACAAGTGACAGGTGCAAGCATTGTGTTGATTGCTGGTTTAATTTCTGCAGCACCTTTATGGCTAGTAATGTTAGGACTGTTCTTAGCAATTTCAGGAATTGGTTTAACTGGACCAAATGCTATGGCTCTAGCCATGTCAAAGCAAGGTGCTCGTGCAGGAACAGCCAGTGCAATTATGGGCAGTATGCAATTTGCTTGCGGTTTATTGGGTGGAGTACTGCTTAACTTCCTTATTTGGTCTGCATCACTCAATATGGGAGTGATGATGGTGTTATTTACATTAAGTGGTTTTATTGTTGTTTTAAAAGCGATTCGTCAAGCAAAAAGCCAATCACTCTCTTGATTTTAAGAGAGTGATTGGCTTGCATCTTTAATCAAGAAAAACTGCAAAATTCTCAACAGGCTCTCTAGGTGTAATAAAGGTATTCACAATATGTTCAGGGTCGGCATGACCTAGTGCAATTGCACATACCAACTCTTCATCATCTGCTGCGCCTAAAATATCTAACACTAGGGGATGAAAATGGTTCCAAGCTGCTTGAGGGCAGGTGTCTAATCCCCGAGCCTTGGCAGCGACCATGACATTTTGAATCATCATAGCGATATCCATTTTGGAACCAATTCCCATTGCTTTATTGACTGTAAAGAAAATTCCGACTGGAGCATCAAACAGTTTGAAGTTACGTAACTGCTGAGCAGCCATTTTTTCTTTTTCACCTTTTTTGATATCTAACAAACCATAGAGTCCCCAACCATTTTCACGGCGGCGGTCAATAAAAGGAGAGACCCATTTTTCAGGGTAATATGCAAAAGTTTCTTTATATTGCTCTGCAAGTTCGGGATTTTTGGAAACCTCAATCTGTGCTGCACAAACACGCTCTACCATTTCATCACGTTTATGACCTGTGACTACATAAACTTTCCATGGTTGAGTGTTGGTACCGGAAGGTGCTCGACTTGCGACTCTTAATATATCTTTAATGACTTCTGGCTCAATGGGAGTGCTTAAAAAAGCACGGACAGAATGTCGAGAGGTAATTGCTTCATCAACAAGGCGGACTTGTTCCAAATTCATGAGTACTCCTGATCTTTTTCCTCAATATTTAATACTTTTTGAGATGCAATTTCATCTGCTGAAATTGCTGTATTTATAAGCAAAAAATATTAGAAAACAGATATCCTTATATATATGATTAATGACTTGGGTAAGACATGATGTCTGCTCAATGATAGTTCGAATATGCCACTTTAGGCTTAAAATGGTAAAGTGGTGTGACTTTGATAGTCATTCAATTAAAACCAAAATAAGGGTTGAGTAAAAATCGCTCAATTAGAAAAAAGGTATAATATGTTTAAAAACAGTACAAAACAGATGTTTTTGTATAAAAAATAATCTTAAGTTGCATAAACTTTTAATGAAAAACATACACAAAATTTTAAATTTCTGCATAATACCGACTTTTTTACGCAGGTATGATTTCTCCATACTCACGTTAGGAAAAAAGTAGTGGCTGCAAATAAAATACTTTTACAGAAAGGATTTTGTGCAGAAATGGAGAAATACACGAGGTATAAGGAGCTTTACATGAGTTTACCGCTCATCAACAAGCAGTTCATGAAACAAGGATTGGCGATTACCATTGCAACCATGAAAATGAACGTAACTCACGCAACTACTGAGCCACAAGAAATACAACAGCTTGGTACAGATCTCAATGCACTCTTCTTTAATGAAAAAGAAAAGGGCACAGATAGTCGTGTTATGACGATGGCTTGTTACAGTCTTTGAAATTTAAATCCAGTTTAGACATTCGCCCAAAAGTATATGTAAATATGCTTATTGGCTTAAATCCAGTTTTTATAACTCGATTAATTGATGGGAATCATTAAACGAGCTGATTTAGCGGTGGTCATTTGTTAGTTTCCAAGTTTGTAGCCGAGTCGATGCATTCTGTTCACCCAAATGGGAATATGTTCAGTGGTGCGATGAATTTATTTTATCTGAAGGGTGCTTTCTCTCATGTAACCTTCAAAGGCTTAGTGCTGGGCATGATGTTGCTTAAAC
Source organism: Acinetobacter sp. AOR01_HL (assembly GCF_027855455.1). Taxonomy (NCBI): domain Bacteria; kingdom Pseudomonadati; phylum Pseudomonadota; class Gammaproteobacteria; order Moraxellales; family Moraxellaceae; genus Acinetobacter; species Acinetobacter sp. AOR01_HL. Next base: position 10,430 of record NZ_JAKTIM010000021.1, read on the forward strand.
TTGTGACGGTAATTGCTATTCAAGTGACATTAAAAGTTTTTCCTTAAATGTACTGAAGAAGTCCCTATTTTTAGGGGCTTTTTTGTTTATTGCAGTATTTTGGCTTGTGCTAATAGCACATTAGCAAGAACGTAAGCGGACCGAGTATGAATGAACAACTCAATGCCACACTGATGTCGTGGGTACAATTTTTTAATGAACCTTTATGGGATTTTCTGGTTATTTTCTTGCTGGCCGTCGGTATTTTTTATACGGTCTTAACAGGAGCAGTGCAAATTCGCATGTTCTTGCAAAGTATTCGTGTTATGAAAAGCAGCCGTACAGAAGGCGAAGATGAGCATGGCCTTACACCTTTCCAAGCGTTTGTAACAGGTCTTGCGAGCCGTGTTGGGGTGGGTAACATTGCTGGTGTGGCAATTGCGATCGCAATTGGTGGCCCAGGCGCCGTGTTCTGGATGTGGGTAACCGCTGTACTTGGTATGAGCTCTGCTTTTATTGAATCTACTCTTGCTCAACTTTTTAAGGTGAGAGACAGTAATAGCAAGCAATTCCGCGGTGGTCCAGCCTACTATATTACTCAAGGTTTACGTAGTAAAACTTTTGGTGTGATCTTCGCGTTAGCATTGATCTTTACTTATGGTTTTGTATTTAACTCAGTTCAAATCAATGCAATTGCTAATGCATCTTCACATGCTTGGGGTTGGGATAAAGCTAACCTAATTGCGCATTTAGGTGGTGTTGATTTAGAAATTTCTTGGGTTGGTCTTGCTCTTGTTGTGATGGTTGCATTAGCAATCTTTGGTGGTATTAAACGTATCGCTAAATTCGCAGAGATGTTTGTTCCTTTAAAAGCAGGTCTTTATCTCTCTGTAGCGTTATATATTGCATTAAGCAACTATGCGATTTTACCTGATGTTTTAAAACTGATTGTGACTGAAGCTTTCCACTTTAATGCTGCGGCAGGTGGTTTCTTCGGTGCTGCCGTGTCAATGGCAATGATGCAAGGGATTAAGCGCGGTTTGTTCTCAAACGAAGCGGGTATGGGTTCTGCACCAAATGCGGCGGCTGCGTCTGATGTAAAACATCCTGTAAACCAAGGTTTGGTACAAATGCTTGGCGTATTCGTAGATACATTCATTGTATGTACAAGTACTGCAATCATCATTTTAGTTTCTGGCGTTTACCAAGATGCTGGTTTCGTCGGTGTTGAATTAACCCAACGTGCGCTAGAGACTCAAGTGGGGCACTGGGGAGCTGACTTCTTAGCTGTTCTATTATTCTTGTTCTGTTACTCAGCTGTATTAGGTAACTATGCTTATGCAGAAAGTAACGTACAGTTCATTAATAACAACCCGAAAGTCATGTTCATCTTCCGTATTTTTGTATTGGTGATGGTGTATTTCGGTGCAATTGGTAGTGTGCCATTAGTATGGTCAATGGCAGACTTGTTTATGGGTATTATGGCTACCATTAACTTGGTCGCAATTTTACTTTTAACACCAATGGCTCGTACTTTGTTGAAAGATTACCGAGCGCAATTGAAGCAAGGTATTAAAGAACCTGTATTTAAAATTAATAAATATCCAGAGTTGAAGAAAAAAGTCGATTCAGATATTTGGTAATTTTGTAAGAAAAGCCTCTTAGAAATAAGGGGCTTTTTTTCGGCATAATAAAAATACTTGAGTATAAAAATTAAACATGACAAATTAAATAAATTCACTACAGCATTTCACAAAACGAGCAACTAAAATTGCAATTCGAAAATTAACGTCATAGTGCAAAGATGGGCCATGAAACAGCTTAAATTGTGGGTTCTCGGACTTTCTATGGTGTTGGCCGGGTGCCAAACCACCTCACACTTATCTGCCTTAAAACCGCAAACGGCAGAGGCATACTCACGTTTCGTCGATCAGCCTTTTGCACAGCTTAAGAAGCAACATAAGAAACCAGTAGTCGCATTAGTACTAGGTAGTGGTGGTGCACGAGGTTATGCACATATTGGTGTTATTGAAGTTTTAGAACAGCATGGTATCCGTCCTGATTTCATTGTTGGAACCAGTGCAGGAAGTATTGTCGGAGCAATTTATGCGAGTGGAAAAACGCCTGATGAACTGCGCGATACTGCATTGAAAATGAAAGCGGCTGATGTTCGTGACATCAGTATTGGTTTAAAAGGTTTCTTTGACGGCAAAAAAGTTGAAGACTATGTAAACCAGCAAGTAAATAACTTGCCGCTCGAAAAAATGAAAATTCCGATGTATGTAGTGGCAACAGAGCTCAAGCATGGCACCAAAACCGTATTTAATTATGGCAATACGGGACAGGCCGTGAGAGCATCAGCCTCAATACCAAGCATGTTTGTACCGACTAAAATTGGTAAATCTGAATATGTAGATGGCGGTTTAGTCAGTCCGGTACCTGTTGAAGTAGCCCGTGATTTAGGAGCCGATGTCATTATTGCTGTCGATATTCTGGCTCAACCCATTTATACGGAAACCTCAAATGTATGGGGACTCTTTAACCAGAATATTAATATTATGCAAGGACGTTTGGCTGCCGAAGAACTTCAATATGCAGATGTAGTAATTCAACCGGATTTAAGAGAAAAAGCACATATTTTTGATGTAAAAGGTCGTGAAGCAACCATGAAGGCAGGCATAGATGCAGCAAATGCAAAACTGTCTGATATTCAGTTTGCGATTGATGAAAAAATAGCGGAACAGAATCTATCTACTGACGGTTTAAGTGCGCAAACGCAATAAATTGAAAGCAAGTATATGAAAAATTAAGTAAAAGCCCGCTAAGGGCTTTTTTGTTGAAAAATAAAAGATTTGTATGTGCTGACAAAAATTTTTGTATAGTGGAGCTATGCTGAAAACTACTCATGACACATATGAGATATTCATGCTATTTTTCAAAAAAATAATTGATTTGTAACATATTGAGGCCAGCTACTTAGATGATTCAGCAACAGGTAAAAAATGAGTTTCCAACATTAGAAGATATACATGCCGCTGCAGAGCGTTTAGATGGTTTAGTTGTTAAAACACCTTTTGTTTTTTCAGAAACCATTTCTAAAACCTTAGGGGCTGAAATGTGGCTGAAATTTGAGAATCTACAGTTTACGGCTTCGTTTAAAGAAAGAGGCGCATTAAATAAACTTTTGAGCTTATCTGAACAAGAAAAACAACATGGTGTAATTGCAGCTTCAGCTGGTAATCATGCGCAAGGGGTCGCTTATCATGCACAGCGCACAGGAGTCACGGCAACTATTGTTATGCCAAAATCGACGCCCAATGTGAAGGTGCAACGAGTACGTGAATACGGTGCCGTGTTATTTTGCATGGCCAAGACTTTTCGGAAGCTGCTGCTGAAATGCACCGTGTGGCACAAGAAGAATCTCTAACCATTATTCATCCATTTGATGATGCTGAAATTATTGCGGGTCAAGGTACTATCGCGCTCGAAATGCTGGAAGCTGTTCCTGATTTAGATATCTTGGTCGTACCTATTGGAGGTGGTGGTCTCATTTCTGGTATTGCGATTGCTGCAAAATCAATAAATCCTAAAATCAAGATTATCGGAGTTCAGTCGGTTGTTTATCCAAGTATGGCGAAACTGCTTTGTAACTATCAACTCGCGGTTTCAATGGGTTCAACGGTGGCTGAAGGTATTGCGGTTAAAACTCCGGGCGAGCTGACCACACAAATTGCTAAGCATTTTGTAGATGATATTGTGGTAGTCACTGAAGATATGATTGAAGAAGCGATTGCGCTATTACTCAACATTGAAAAAACAGTGTGTGAAGGAGCTGGCGCGACTGGAATTTCTGCAATTATGTCTCGTCCCGATCTATTTTTAGGCCATAAAGTTGGTGTGGTGTTATCTGGTGGCAATATTGATACACGTGTAATGGTTTCAGTATTACAGCGTCACTTAACTCGTACTGGCCGTATGGTTCGTATTCGCGTTGAATTACCAGATAATCCGGGTGCCTTAGCGCGTTTAACAGCAATTATTGCGGAGCAGGGCGGTAATATTTACGAACTTCGACATGAACGCTTTGCAGCAACAAGCCGTGCTAAAGAAAGTGCGGTGAGTGTCGATATTGAACTAAAAAGCGCTCCAGATCTGGAACCATTAATTCAGGCTATGCAACTTGAAGGCTATATTGTTCGTAAAGAAGAGATTTAAACGTACATATGGCTGTGATATAAAAACTGTATATGGCTCTTAGGGGAGCCATATACAAAGCAATTTAAACGGATTAAATTGCATAAAGGGATGAATTTACAAAAAAACGATCAAATCCTTCAATGAAATGGGAAAAATTGACAATTCTCTAAACTTTAGCCTTCACAATTTTAAGGTTTAGGTTTTAGTATTCCTTTCATTGTAAATTTGAAGAAATATAGGGATATCAACACTCAATGTTCAAATCATTTTTTCCATCACCACGGTATTTCTTTATATCTGCGGTTATTTGGATCGCGCTTAATATGGTGCTTTGGTATTCTGGTGGTAGTACATGGGGGAGTTTCATTGGATTCCATCAGGGTTACCATAGTGAACAATTACCAATTGGTGTTAGCCGCTTCTGGTCTCCGACTTTTATATGGTTTTATATTTGGTTCCTAGTTTCTACAGCAATTTTTGCAGGGTTTTGGAGAATTATTTCTAATCATCCATGGCAACGTTGGTCAGTTTGGGGCTCTGCTTTTATTTTATTTAACATCTGGTTTGGCGTGCAAGTCAGTGTTGCCGTTAATGCATGGTATGCACCTTTTTATAATCTTATTCAAGCAATGCTAGATCATGGTGGCGGTGATATTAATAAGCTATATAGCGGAACAGTTACTTTTCTTTTAATTGCCATGGTTGGCGTAACTTTAGCCGTGATTAATGCATTTTTTGCTAGCCATTATGTATTTCGTTGGCGTACGGCTATGAATGAATATTATACAGAGCATTGGGCGAAACTTCGCCATATTGAAGGTGCTTCACAGCGTGTGCAAGAAGACACCATGCGTTTTGCATCTGTTTTAGAAGATTTAGGCGTAAACTTCATAAAGGCAATTATGGTATTGATTGCATTTTTACCTATTCTATTTGAACTTTCTAAGCAGGTTAAAGTATTACCTATTGTAGGAGAAATTGATCATTCATTAGTATGGGCAGCAATTGTATGGGCTATTTTTGGTACAGTTTTACTCATGGTGGTTGGTATTAAATTACCCGGTCTACAATTTAATAACCAGAAGGTAGAAGCTGCTTATCGTAAAGAGTTGGTTTATGGCGAAGACTATGAAGAACGGGCACAGCCAAAGACATTAAAAGAATTATTCTCAAAAGTCAGATTTAATTATTTTCGATTATACCTTCATTATTCTTATTTTAATCTGGTTAGTATCTGGTATCTACAATTAGATATTTTATATAGCTTGGTTGTTTTATTTCCGTCAATTGCAGCAGGTAAAATGACATTAGGCTTAATTACGCAAATTAGTAATGTCTTTGATAAGGTCCGTGAATCATTCCAGTATTTAATTACTTCATGGAAAACAATCATTGAACTACTTTCAATTTATAAGCGTTTGAGAACATTTGAAGATACTTTAAATTAAAAGTAATCATCATTCTTTAAGGTGCCTTGATTCAAGCCAGGGCATCTTTAAAATGTTGAGTATTTAGTAAAATAACCTGTTATGTATAGCTCTTTATTTATAATTTTGATTTATATAATAAAATATATTTTTTGAAATATTATATTTTCGCGGTATAGAATTTGCTTCTATATTGATTTTAATTTTGCTATTCGCTTAATTAATAAAAAAATAATCAATTTAAATCATTGTTTTAGATTATTAAATATTTAAATACGAGGTTAAGTCTTTGAAATCTATTTTACTTAAAAGTGCTCTTACGATTGCACTTATGTCTTCTGCTAATTTGGTACATGCGGAATTAGTGACAACTTCTCAAATCAAAAAAATATCAGGTATAGATCAACAATATATTGATTCTTCTATTAGTGAAAAGAACGATTTTTATGCTCATGTAAATGGTATTTGGTTAAAAAATACTGAAATCCCAGCTGATAAAGCAAATTGGGGAGCTTTTAATCAGCTCCGTGAGTTATCAATCAGTCAAGTACATGGGATTGTAGAAGAGCTATCTAGAAAAAAATGGGCGGATGGTAGTTTAGAGCAGAAAATAGCTACTTTATATGCGAGCTTTATGGATGAAAAAGGCATTGAAAAGCAAGGTATTATCCCCCTACAAACTGAGCTACATCAAATTGATAGCTTGAAAAATAAGAAGCAAATAGCAGTTTTAATGGCCCATTTTGCTCGTATTAATGTTAATAGCCCGATTGGCTTAGGCATTGAACAGGATATGAAAAAATCTACCGAAATGGTGGCTGGATTGGAGCAAAGTGGTTTGGGGCTACCTGACCGCGATTATTATTTAAAAGATGATAAAAAATTTATCGAAACTCGTGCACAGTATTTAAAGTATATTGAAAAAACTTTATCACTTGCAGAAGATTCACAAGCCGCGCAACATGCTCAGGAAATCTTAAAACTTGAAACTCAGTTAGCACGAATACAGTGGAGCAATGTACAAAACCGTGATCTTGCAAAACGCTACAATAAATACAAACTCGCAGATTTGTATAAATTGACCCCCGATTTTGATTGGCAAGGTTATCTAACTGCAACTGAATTAAAAGGAAAAATTGATACTATTCAGGTAAATCAGCCAGATTACTTTCAGGGCTTAAATACAATTATTCAAAATACACCCTTAGATATATGGAAAGCTTATTTTAAATTGCATTTGATCAATAATTTTTCTCCATTACTAAATAGCGCTTTTGTAGATAATAAATTTGATTTTTATAACAAGACACTTCGAGATATTACTGAACAAGAAGCGCGTTGGAAGCGTGGTGTACAGCTTGTTGATAAGGTGCTGGGAGATGGTATCGGCAAACTTTATGTTGAAAAATACTTTCCCGCTGAGAAAAAACAACAGATGGAATTATTGGTTCAAAATCTGATTCGTGCTTATGACCAAAGCATTACAGAATTGGACTGGATGAGTCCTGCAACGAAAATACAAGCTCGTAAAAAGCTTTCTCACATGTCAATAAAAATCGGGTATCCAAAAAAGTGGCGTGATTATTCTGACCTGCACATCGCTAAAAATGATTTAGTTGGGAATATAATTCGCGCAAGTGAGTTTAGATATCACTATGAACTTAATAAATTAGGTAAACCGGTTGATCGTGATGAATGGTATATGAAACCACAAACGGTGAATGCCTATTACAATCCATCATTGAATGAAATTGTATTTCCAGCAGCGATATTACAACCACCTTTTTTTAATATAAACGCAGACGATGCAGTGAATTATGGTGGTATAGGTGCTGTGATTGGCCATGAAATTAGTCATGGCTTTGATGATCAGGGTAGCCAGTTTGATGAATTGGGCAATATGAGAAACTGGTGGAATGCTGAAGATCACCAGCATTTTAAAGCTAAAACACAAGCGTTGATTGAACAATATAACCGTTATGAACCGATTGCTGGTTATCATGTTAATGGTGAATTGACATTAGGTGAAAATATTGCAGATAACTCTGGGTTAGCAATTGCCTATAAGGCCTATCAAATTGCATTAGGCGGTAAGCCAGCCCCTGTAATTGATGGACGGACTGGGGAGCAACGTTTTTATATGGGGTGGGCTCAAGTTTGGCGTGCGAAAACCCGCGAAGCTCAAGCGATTATCTATTTAAAAACTGATCCTCACTCTCCTGATAAAGTACGTGGTAATGGAGCTTTAATGAATCAAAAACCATTTTATGAGGCTTTTAAAATAAACGAAGATGATCAGATGTATTTACCACCAGAGAAACGGGTAACTATTTGGTAATTAAGAAAGCCCGCGAAAGCGGGTTTTTTTTATGGTTATTGATTTAATGGGTTGCGTTATAAAAATTAAGGATAGGGCCAACTAGAAACTGCTGCGACTTATCTAAGGTGACTTGAATCTCTTTATAGTTAAAAGTGTCTTCATCATCATACTTGGCAATACCATGGGTTTTATTGTTCACTTGAGGAATTTGGTAGCTAAAAAAAGCGACTTTTTTAGAGGGATGAACAATATTGATAAGGTTTTTAGGGTCTTTAAAACCACCATATTCATTTTCAAGACTTTCTTTTAATAGTTCAGGAAAATAAAGCGTTGCATTGGGTAATCCACATCCAACGCAAAATGAAGAGTCATAAAGCTTTATCGCTTGCTTCTGATCTGGACTCATGATTAGAGCAAAACCAGTTCCATTTGCCCCTGCATTTGCTTGAACATCTTGCCAGTTACGTGGAACAAGTACTAATCCTATTTCAGGTAATGCAAGAAGCTTTAATTGCTTGGCATGTTGAGCATCAAGTTTAAAATTAAAACTACAGCTTTTAAGCGTACATTTTTCAAAATTTTTAAGTAAACCATCTTCTATTGGGTTTTGTGCCGTAACGCCATAAAAAGGGACTACAACGCCGTTTAAAAATTTTGCCTCTCCAAGAGCATAGAATTGATTGTTTGCTTTGCGGGTTGCAGCAGAGTTATAAAATTTGGGGAAATGAGGAGTAAAGCTTTTTACTTCTGCATAAGCAGTTGAATTTAGGCTGACTAATGTTGCCCATAATAAAAAATTTAGTTTTTTCATTTTTAGAAAGTAATCAATTTAAATCTTATATAAATCTAACATATTCTTTTAAACTAGACGGTAACTCAAAATTTAACACCGTTGTTAACTTCACAATAAAACAGACGTGTAGAGACATGAAAAAATGAAAAATATACTTTCAATTTGTTGTTTGGCAGTAATAAGTTCTTATAGTTTTGCTCAAGATGTAAAAGGTATTTCATTTTCTCACCAAGAGTGGGAAATCTCTTGCAGTAATACGGGCACCTGTAAGGCCGCAGGATATCAAAATGAAGAAAATGGTGATAATCCCGCTTCAATTTTATTAACACGTAAAGCAGGCCCAAAACAACCTGTGCAGATTGAGTTTGCTTTGTCTGACTATGAACAAAGCATACCTGCAAACCAGCTTAAAAATATCCATTTTTATATAAATGGCAAAGATTTAGGTGCGGTGGGTGTGGACGGTACTGAGCTGCCAATTATGGGTAAGCTAAACAGCTCGCAAGTCAATGCTCTACTACAGCAGTCGAAACAGAAGACCGAAATTTTATTTAAAAATACACAGCATAAATGGAAAATTTCCGATGCTGGGATGACTGCCGTATTATTAAAGATGGATGATTTTCAGAAGCGTATAGGGACTATTGGTGCTTTGGTTAAAAAGGGCAGTGCCAATGAAAATCAAGTGCTTATGCCTGAACCAAAACTAGTTGTGAAGCGTATTAAGACTTCAACCAAACCTTATTTAACTTTACAGCCTAAAAATAAACAGTACCAAGCAATACACCGTAGTTTGATGGCTGCTAAACCGAATCCGAAAGAAGACGGCTTTTGTGAAGGTATTTATGGTGGTAACAGTGATGGAGCCGAACCACAGAAAATTGAGCTATATAAATTAACCAATAAGAAAGTTCTGGCGACTACATTGTGTTGGAGAGGGGCTTATAACGAAGGGTATGGGGCATGGGTACTCGATGAGTCTTTAAACGGTAAGGCCGCGTTTGTAACTGAGTCCGCCTCAGATTTTGATAGCGGTATTATGAGTAGTGCTCAAAAGGGACGAGGCATTGGAGATTGCTGGGCAAGTGAAGAATGGGTATGGGACGGCAAGAGTTTTGTGCATACTAAGGATATGTGGACGGGTATGTGTAAAGGCTTGGCAGCAGGTGGAGTGTGGGAGCTTGATCGAATAGAGTCTGTGGTGAAATGACTACTTTGTGGTTACAGAGTCATAACAGGTAACTTTAGTGACTCTGTGATAAAAAGAACAGATTGTTTATTGGAGCTAGACCTATGTCACGTCATCTTTATGCTATTGCTCGCCGTAAGTTTTCACATTTGAGCCGTTCAATATGTGTGGCGGCGACTGTACTGGGCGCAACACAAATTGCGATGGCTGGTCCAACAGTTGATCAGCTTAGTGATTGTTTAGTTAAAGCAACAACAGCTTCAGATAAAACTACGGTGCTCCAATGGACATTTACAGCTTTAGCGGCTCATCCAGATTTAAAAGCATTTAGTAATGTAACGCCTGAGCAAAAAGACCAGTTAGATCAAAAACTGGCTCAGGTTTTACAGCGGATAATTGTAGAGCAATGTTCTGCTCAGACCAAAGCTGTAATTCAGGCTGAAGGTGTGAAGGCAGTTGGGGAGGCTTTCCAACAGTTAGGTCAAAGTGCGGGTGAAGATATTGTTAAAGACCCAGCCGTTAAACAGCAGTTGCAGGGCACATTACGCTATATCGATTTAAATAAATTGGTGACAACGTTTTTAACACCAGAAATTTGGAATAAATTAGGAATTACAAGATAAAAATCTAGTTTCCTATTTTAGTAATAAAGCCTGCTATCTAAATGCAGGCTTTATTGTATTTGGGATGAAGAATCTTATTTAGATACTAATCTTAGCGCCTAAAACTTTCACAAATTGTGCTAACCAAGCTGGATGTGCAGGCCAAGCTGGAGCAGTCACCAAATGCCCATCGGTAACGGCATCAGTTACAGCAATGTCTGCATATTGCCCACCTGCTAATTTTACTTCGGCTGCACATGCTGGATAAGCCGAGCAGAGGCGGTCTTTTAAAATGTCTGCCGCAGCGAGTAACTGAGCACCGTGGCATACGGCTGCAATTGGTTTTTTCACTCTATCGAATTCACGTACAATTTCGATAACACGTTCATTCATGCGTAAATACTCTGGCGCACGGCCACCCGGGATGACTAAACCTATATAGTCTTCGGTATTAACGGCATCGAATTCATAATTAATCGCGAAGTTGTGACCACGTTTTTCGCTATAAGTTTGCTCACCTTCAAAATCATGAATAGCTGTTGCAATATGGTCACCGTTCTTTTTATTCGGGCAAACAGCATGTACGGTATAACCTAAACCAGTTAAAAACTGGAAAGGAACCATGGTTTCATAGTCTTCTGCATAGTCACCGACCAACATTAAAATCTTTTTAGACATGATTTATCCCTCTTTTTAAAATATAAGTGATTTCAATTTTTAATTTAAATTAGCACAGCCGTTATGTGATTTTTTAGAAAAAAGAATATTCTTTAGTCGAAGTGTATCTTGTAGGTCATATAAAAAAGCCCCGATAAATCGAGGCTTTTTTGTTGAGTTAGCTAATGGAATTAACCAATCAATTTTTTCATTAATTCATTTACTTGTGCAGGGTTAGCTTTACCCTTAGAGGCTTTCATGACTTGACCAACAAGACCGTTAAAGGCTTTCTCTTTACCAGACTTGTACTCTTCAACCATTTTTTCATTGGCTGCAAGTACTTCTTTAATGATTGCTTCAATTGCACCTGTGTCGGTTTCTTGCTTTAAGCCTTTTTCCGCAATAATGTCATCGGCAGATTTACCTTCCGATTCCCACATAAAGCCAAAGACTTGTTTAGCAATTTTACCGCTAATGGTGTTGTCGATAATACGCGCAATCATGCCGCCAAGCTGTTCAGCAGAAACAGGTGAGTCTGTTAACTCTAAGCCCGCTTTGTTTAAAGCACCAGAGAATTCACCCATTACCCAGTTTGCAGCAATTTTACCTTGCTTCGCACCACCAGCCGCAGCAACAACAGCTTCATAGAAGTCCGCCATTTCGCGTGAGAGCGTAAGTACGTGTGCGTCGTATTCAGTTACGCCAAAGTCTGCAATAAAGCGTGCACGGCGTGCTGCTGGCAACTCAGGCATAGTTGCCTTGATGGCCTCAATTTGCTCATCTGGAATAATTACTGGTAACAAGTCTGGATCAGGGAAGTAGCGGTAGTCATTCGCTTCTTCTTTGGAACGCATAGAACGCGTTTCCATTTTATTTGGATCGAACAAACGAGTTTCTTGATCAATTTCGCCGCCCCATTCCAAAATTTCCATTTGGCGTTCAATTTCAACATTGATCGCTTGCTCAATGAAACGGAATGAGTTGAGGTTTTTAAGCTCACAGCGTGTGCCAAATGGTTGTCCCGGACGACGTAAAGACACGTTACAGTCCGCACGGAATGAACCTTCAGCCATGTTACCGTCAGAAATACCTAACCAACGTACTAGTGTGTGAATTGCTTTGATGTAGGCAACTGCTTCTTCAACCGAACGCATGTCTGGTTCAGAAACGATTTCAAGCAAAGGCGTACCAGCACGGTTTAAGTCAATGCCAGACATACCTTCAAATTGGTCGTGCACAGACTTACCCGCATCTTCTTCAAGGTGAGCACGAGTTACGCCAATGCGTTTAGTCGTTCCATCTTCAAGCTGAATGTCGATATGGCCCAAGCCCACAATCGGATTGTCCATTTGGCTAATTTGATAGCCTTTTGGAGAGTCAGGATAGAAGTAGTTTTTACGTGCAAAGACTGAAGCTTGGTCGATGTAAGCATCAATCCCTAAACCAAAGCGAATTGCGAGTTCAACCACTTTTTCATTTAAAACCGGCAATACACCCGGCATCGCCAAGTCTACAAGGCTCGCTTGTGTATTTGGGTCTTGACCAAATTCAGTTGATGAACCTGAGAAAATTTTAGAATTGGTTGCAAGCTGAGTATGAATCTCAATACCAATAACGACTTCCCAACCGTCAATCAATTTCAACTTTTGAGCTTCAGCCATTATGCATTCTCCTCAGCAATTGCCGCACGTTTGGTGTGCCAGTCAGTGTTTTGTTGGTATTGGTGAACAATCGACAACAATTGTGATTCTGACCAGTAATTACCGATTAACTGTAAACCTACTGGTAAGTTGTCTTTATCAAAACCAACAGGAGCATTAATCGCTGGCAAGCCCGCTAAGTTCACTGCGATGGTATAGATATCGCCTAAGTACATTTCAACAGGGTCTAAAGATGCACCGATTTTATAGGCAGTTGTTGGTGCAGCAGGTGCTGCAATTACATCTACATTTTCAAAAGCTTTTAAGAAGTCTTGTTGAATTAAACGACGTACTTTTTGTGCTTTTACATAGTAAGCATCGTAATAACCCGCAGAAAGCGCGTATGTACCAATTAAAATACGGCGTTGAACTTCTGGACCGAAGCCTTCTGAACGCGAACGTTTGTAAAGATCCATCAAGTCAGCTGGGTTTTCACAGCGGTAACCGTAGCGAACACCGTCATAACGTGACAAGTTAGAAGATGCTTCCGCTGGCGCGATGAGGTAATACGTTGGTACATATGCTTCAGTCATGTTGAGGTCGATTTCAACAAGCGTTGCGCCCATTTCTTCAAGCTTTTTCAAAGACTCTTCAACACGTGCTTTTACGTCCGCATCTAAACCTGCAACGTTAAAGTATTGTTTAGGAATACCAATGCGTAAGCCTTTTACAGATGTGTTATTTAGGTTTGCAACGTAATCATCGACTTCTTTTTTAACCGAAGTTGAGTCTTTAGCATCGTGACCTGCAATTACATTCATCAGGTAAGCACAGTCTTCAGCAGAGCGTGCCATTGGACCTGCTTGGTCTAATGATGATGCATAAGCAATGATCCCGAAACGAGATACACGACCATAAGTTGGTTTTAAGCCTGTTAAACCACAGAAAGAAGCAGGTTGGCGAATTGAGCCACCTGTATCGGTACCTGTAGCAAATGGTGCTAAATCAGCCGCTACAGCCGCAGCAGAACCACCAGATGAACCGCCAGGAACATGGTCAAGTGCCCAAGGATTACTCGTTGCACCTACATATGAACTCTCAGAAGTTGAGCCCATCGCAAACTCATCCATGTTCACTTTACCTAAAGTAACCAGACCAGCTGCTTTAGTTTTTTCAACAACGGTTGCATCGTAAGGTGAAATGAAGTTATCGAGCATTTTTGAACCAGCAGTGGTTTTAATACCTTTGGTACAAAAGATGTCTTTGTGGGCAAGAGGAATACCCGTTAAAGCAGTTGCATTGCCAGCTTTTAATGCGGCATCGGCAGCATCGGCTTCGCGAAGTGCCTGTTCTGGAGTAACCGTCACATAGCTCTTAACTTGCGGATCGATTTTAGCAATACGTTTTAAATAATGTTCAGTCAATTCGCGAGATGAAAACTTCGCTTGGCTTAAGCCTTCAGCAAGTTCGCGAATTGATAAGCGATGTAAATCAGTCATGAGTAAAATTTCTTTACATTCAAAATAGGGAAGATGGGTTAATTGATTAAAAGTTATTCAATCACGCGAGGAACAAGATACAAACCATCTTGAGTTGCAGGTGCAACTGCTTGGTATTCGTCCCGATGATTGCTTTCAGTTACCACATCAGCACGTAAAGGTTGAGGATTGTCAAAAGGACTCTTTAAAGGTTCTACGCCTTCCGTATCAATGCCTTTTAAGGTTTCCATCATGCCTAAAATTTTATTTAGACTTTGAGCATATTCAGCAGATTGCGTATCATTGAGCGACAATCGAGCAAGATTGGCGATTGCTGAAACTGTTTGTGCATTTAAATCTGCTGAATGCTGTGCATCCGATGTAGACATAACATCACCTAATCAGTATTAAAAATTTTCAAAATATCGTGCGTTATAATAAGCGATTGACTTGTTCAAATCATCACATTTAGTTTAAAGTTGCCACCTTGCATCCACATGAAAGTTTAACTGAGAACGAACCGTGATTCTAAAACGACTAATTGGCTTGTTTTCGCCGGATCTAGCCATTGATTTAGGTACAGCAAATACACTTATTTATGCACCAGGCCGCGGCATTATATTAAATGAACCAACAGTTGTGGCAATTCGTCACAGTGGTTCACAAAAAATTGTTGCTGCTGTAGGGCTAGATGCTAAGCAAATGCTAGGCCGTACACCTGCGAATATTTCTGCAATTCGTCCAATGAAAGACGGTGTAATTGCAGATTTTGAAGTGACTGAAACCATGTTGAATCAGTTTATTGGTAAAGTTCACGAAAAACGTTTGTTCCCACCTGCACCTCGTGTAGTTGTATGTGTACCATGTAAATCAACTTTGGTCGAGCGCCGTGCAATTCGCGAAGCCGTATTTAATGCGGGTGCTCGTGATGTACGCCTAATTGAAGAGCCAATGGCTGCTGCAATTGGTGCTGGCATGCCAGTTGAACAAGCATGTGGTTCTATGGTTGTGGATGTTGGTGGTGGTACAACTGAAATTGCAATTATTTCATTGCAAGGTTGTGTCTATGCTGATTCTTTACGTATTGGTGGCGATGTATTTGATGAGCAAATTATCAATTATGTTCGTAAAGCTCACGGTTGCGTAATTGGTGAAACCACAGCTGAAATTATTAAAAAAGAAGTTGGTATGGCTGTTTCTGATGGTACGACATTAGAAATTGAAGTACGTGGCCGTAACCTTGCAGAAGGTGTACCTCGTGCAATTACCGTAACTTCTGACGAAATTACTCAAGCAATTTCTGACCCGTTACAAAGTATTGTAAGCGCGGTGAAATCTGCACTTGAACAAACTCCTCCTGAACTTTCTTCTGATATTGCTGAGCGCGGTATTGTGTTGACAGGTGGTGGAGCGTTACTTCGTAACCTTGATAAATTATTAGCTCAAGAAACCGGTTTGCCAGTTGTTGTTGCTGAAGACCCTCTTACTTGTGTAACCCGTGGTGGTGGTAAAGTATTGGAGTTCTTCGACAACCCGAACCATGACATGCTTTTCGTCGGTTAAGTTTAAGGATTAGGCGGTGCAACCGAATATTTTTTCAAGACAGCCGCCATCTTTCCGCTCGTTCATTATTGCGGTCATTACATGCTTGGTGGTGCTGTTCTTTGATTGGCGCATGCCTTATGTAATTCAGCCAGCAAGGGATGTCTTGTACGCTGCATATAATCCAATTTATGCACTTGCAAGTTATCCGGTACTGTCGAGAGAATGGCTGAATCAACAAACTAAATCTGAAACACAACTGCGCCGTGAAAACACTGCAATGCAGGCTGAGCTATTACAGGCTCAGGTCCGCTTGCAGAAGCTGTCTGAATTATCTGCTGAAAATACGCGCTTACGTGGTTTACTCGATACACCATTAATTATTGATGGTCGTATGGAAATTGCGGAAGTGATTGGGACAGATGCCGATCCACTTCGTCACATTATCATTATCAACCGTGGTGCAATGGATCATCTTAAAGTTGGTCAAACGGTTTTAGATGATAAAGGGATTATGGGGCAAATTATCAATGTATATCCTCATAGTTCACGTGTGATGCTGCTTTCTGACAAAGAGCATTCTCTATCTGTTCGTTTAGAGCGTACAGGTATGCGTGCAATTGTCTCGGGTACTGGTGATTTAGGCCGTTTAAAAATGGAATATGTGCCAACGAGTGCAAATATTCAGGTCGGCGATAAAGTATTAAGTTCAGGCTTAGGTGAGCATTTTCCGGCAGGTTATGCCGTGGGTACGGTGGCTAAAATCCGTCGCCATAATTCAGGTGAGTTTGCTGAAATTGATGTTACACCAGCAGCACAATTAGCAACTGGTCATCATGTTGTTGTACTTTTCTCTGACTCATTAGCGAAGGAGCAACCATATGCCGATCGCTAAGTTGAAACGTGAGAAGCGTAAAGATCCATTATGGGGAATTATTCTCTCTATAATCGTGGGGTCTGTCCTCATGATCTATCCACTATCTTACGACATCTCGGGCTGGCGACCATTGTTCATGCTTATGATTATGTTGTTTTGGGTTGTGTGCCAGCCAACATGGTGTGGGGTGTGGTTCGCATTTGGTATGGGGATTTTTACAGATCTATTGCTTGATGCACCTTTAGGATTAAATGCACTGAGTTTTGTTATTGTCACGTTTATTACCCGATTTTTAATACGCGAACGCCGTATTTTGACTTTTGGTAATTTATGGACAATTGCTACATTGGTGATTATTGCTCACTTAGCGTTTATGTGGGTGACTCAAACGATGGGGGGCATTCATTTTTCGATTGCTCGACATTGGCAACCATTGATGACAAGTATCTTAACTTGGCCTGTCGTCTATTATTGTTTAGCAAAATGGCGCATTTAGTTTTAGCTTCTAGTTCTCCGCGTCGGAGGGAGTTGTTGCAACAACTGGGCTTAAATTTTGAAATCTATAGCCCTGATATTGATGAATCTGTTCATGAAGGTGAGCTGGTTCACCAATATGTAGAGCGGTTAGCGAGAGAAAAAGCCCAAGCTGTATTAAACATTTTTCCAGATTCAGTGATTATTGCAGCAGATACGAGCCTTGGTCTGGATGGTCAGATTATTGGTAAACCTGACTCAAAGCAGCATGCCTTTGACATCTGGAAACAATTATCTGGTCGTTGGCATGATGTATTTTCCGGAATTTGTATTGCAACACAGCAACAAATCTTAAGTCAGGTGGTGCAGACCCAAGTTGAGTTTGCATCTCTAACTACGCAAGATATGGAAGATTACTGGGCCACAGGAGAACCTGTAGGGAAGGCCGGTGCATATGCAATTCAAGGAATTGCTTCACAATATATTCCCAAAATTCAAGGAAGTTATAGTAATGTGGTAGGGCTTCCTTTGTACGAATTTTCACAGTTATTCAAAAGAGTGAAGACATAAGGGGTTGTTGATAATTCTTGATTGAATTGCATTGTCGATGAACAATGGACAAAGCTACATTAACAGTCCCTCTGACTCTTTAATAAAAATTTTATAATGCTTTGAGTTTATGTATGTCAGAAGAACTACTTATTAATGTCACACCTATGGAGTGTCGGGTGGCATTAATCGAAAATGGAACTGTTAATGAGCTGTATGTTGAACGTACAGTTAAACGTGGACTTGTCGGCAATATCTACAAAGGTAAAGTTGTACGTGTGCTTCCGGGTATGCAAGCGGCCTTTGTTGATATCGGTTTATCCAGAACGGCCTTTTTGCATATTAATGATATGGTTTGGCCACGTTCACAGCCCACTCCAAATGTGTTTGAACTACTTCATCCAGGGCAGATTCTTACCGTTCAGGTGATGAAGGATATGCTCGGTACTAAAGGCGCTCGCCTGAGCACAGATCTTTCAATTCCTTCTCGCTATTTAGTTCTTATGCCATATGGTAACCATATTGGTGTTTCTCAGCGCATTGAGTCTGAAGAAGAGCGTGATCGGCTACGTAATATTATTGAGAGCATTCAGGCGGAGCATAATTTACCCGGTAGCGTAATTGTTCGTACTGCTGCTGAAGGGGTAGATGAAGCCGAAATAGCACAAGATATGTGCTACCTCAGTAAGTTATGGGAATATATTCAGCGTAAGCAAGTTGATGTGGCAGTACCTTCTTTAATTTTTGAAGAACTACCGCTGCCGCAACGAATTATCCGTGATCTGGCAAGTGAAGAAACCGCAAAGATTTACGTCGATTCGAGAGAGATTCACGGCAAACTGCGTGAGTTTGTAGATGAGTTTGTTCCGAATATGCAAAGTCGCCTGATTCATTACCCGGGTGAGCGTCCATTATTTGATCTTTACAACGTTGAAGAAGATATCCAAAAAGCACTGCAAACACGCGTTGCTTTAAAGTCTGGCGGTTATTTAATGATTGACCAGACTGAGGCGATGACCACAATAGATGTCAATACAGGCTCTTATGTTGGTGGCCGTAGCCTTGAAGACACTGTCTTTAAGACCAACATGGAAGCGACTCAGGTGATTGCGCGTCAGCTTAGACTACGAAATCTAGGCGGCATTATCATTATTGATTTTATTGACATGCAAGAAGCGATTCATCGTGAAGAAGTGATGCGTCAATTTGAAAAAATGCTTGAACGTGATCATGCCAAGACCAAAATCACACAGGTTTCTGAACTTGGTCTGGTAGAAATGACACGTAAACGTACACGTGAATCATTAGAACACTTGTTATGTGAATCGTGTCCAACGTGTCAGGGACGTGGTTTTGTCAAAACTGCAGAGACAGTGTGTTACGAAATATTTCGAGAGATATTACGCTACACCCGTGCATTTGAGTCTACGAGTGGCTTTACTGTCGTTGCTCATCCATCCGTGATTGACCGATTATTAACAGCAGAAGCACCTGCAGTGGCGGATTTAGAGCATTTTATCAACAGAGTTATTAAATTTCAGGTCGAAAATTTATATACGCAAGAGCAATACGATATCATTTTAAGTTAAAGTTGTAACAAGATATCGCTTAATCCTTGTTACAACTGAAATTTTACTTTCATTCATGAATTTTAAATACTACTTACATACAGTAGCCCTAGACGTTCTCCCTATTAAACGTCTTAGCAAACAATAAGAGGTATAACCCATGAATGTAAGTGAAAACTTAATTAGCAACGGTCTTAAACATGTTTTAGAAAGCACGCCAGTCAATAGCTGCTATATGTTGAATGACCAAGGTAAAGAAGTACCAATCACAACTGCAATGATTCGTTCAGTATGTCATCAGTTGCTTAACCAGTGCCGCGCAATTAAAAAATAAGGGGCCATTTTAAAGCCCCTTAATTTTTCCTAACTCGCTGAATGATGTTTCAGCTGTTTCTCTTCAATAATTTCTTCAAACCGTTGAATCTCATCTTCAAGATGCGTTAAAAGGTTTTGCATTTTAGGTAAAGCATTTCGACATGCTGTTAAACCTACTTCAAGCTTATCCAGATAGCTTGTCATTGTAATATTGAGCGCTTGCCCGTCCATGACAATAGAAGCAGGGTAGAGTGCATCTAATTTCGCACCATTCCAATAAAGCGGCTCACGTGGGCCAGGTACATTGGAAATCACTAAATTGAATGCCTGACGCTTAGGAAGCATCCCCGACATGATGTTAAGTCCAGCTGGACCATAAACAACAGCGCTATAGTTTAAAATCTCATTCGCGGTCATGCGGCTAAAGCGTTGCTTTGAATTTTGCATACTACGACGAATGATCTCGAGCCGCTCTAGTGGCTGATCTTTATGGGTTCCTAAATTTGCCAAAATCATGGTAATACGATTGCTCACGTCAGAGTCATCTGTGCGTAGGGAAGCAGGAACCATGGCAATCAGAGGCTTTCTAGGCAGGCTGTTGTGACTAATCAGATATTCACGTAATGCCCCAGAACACACAGCAAGTACGACGTCATTGATCGTTACACCAAGTGCTTTAGAAATTTTTCTAAGACGGCTTAATTCAAAAGATTGAGCTGCAAAGCGACGTGAAGCACTTACACGTTGATTTAAAATTGAAACCGGAGCTTGAAAGGTGGAGACGTAATCAGGATTTTTACCCATTTCTTTAAAAATGGTTTGCGATAATTCCTGCATAACTTTAGGGGTCACTTCAAGCTGTGATTTGATACCACCTAAAATACTTTTGATCTTACTTGTGCTTGGTTTTGGTACTTTTAAGCGTTTTGTTCTTTTACTTTCTACACACCAAAGTGGAACCACATGTTTTTCTTCCGGCGTTTTTGACAGCGACTTCTCAATTAAGCGCATGCCTGCAACACCATCAACCATGGCATGATGAATCTTAAAGTACATCGCGAAACGATTGCCTTCGATCCCTTCAATAATGTCACACGTCCAAAGTGGTTTTGCACGATCAATTAAAGAGCTGTGCTGCTGGGAAATATAAACCAGTAATTCACGAATCCGGCCAGGATGAGGTAAGGCAATATGGCGAAAATGGTGGTCGATATCGAACTCTTCATCTTCATCCCAAAATAGACCATTTAAACGGTTATTGAAGGGTGGAACAGGAATACTTTTAGATTGGCGAATTTCTTCTACTAAATCATGAACGAAAGTTTCAGGGGCATTTTCAGGTATTTCAAATAAAAACAATCCGCCAACATGCATCGGTTGTTGTCTTTTTTCTAGTGATAGAAAAATAAAATCAATAGGGTGTAATGGACGCATAACTCGTTGTGCCTCATGCTTTTTTCTAAGAAGCCCTTAACTGAGCTCTTATTAGAATTATAGAACCGTAAATTTAGTATATAGCGTTTATTACAGATTAAATATGACTTTGTGTACGAGATATAACTGTAAAAAAACCACTGATTCATCAGTGGTTTTTTTATACCGAACTATTTTTTCAAGTTACCTGCATGTAAGCCACATTCTTTTTGTGTTGCTTCTTCCCACCACCAACGGCCTTCACGTTCATGTTGATTTGGAAGTACTGGACGTGTACATGGCTCACAACCAATCGAAACAAAACCACGCTCGTGTAGAGGGTTATATGGAATTTCCATCATGCGGATATAACTCCACACATCGGCGCTAGACCAGTTCGCAAGCGGATTATATTTAATAAGTTGCTTACCCGGACCAGAGAAGCCTGCATCAGCTTGCACCACTGGAATTTCAGTACGTGTACCAGGGCTCTGATCTTTACGCTGACCTGTAATCCAGCCATCTAAGGTCGCTAGTTTCTTACGTAAAGGTTGAACTTTTCGAATGCCACAGCATTCTTGATGTCCATCTTTAAAGAAGCTAAATAAACCTTTTTCGTTTACCATGTTTTGAACAGCTTCAGATTCAGGGAAACAAATTTCGATATTGATATTGTAGTGTTTACGGACAGTTTCAATAAATTGATAAGTTTCGGCATGCAGGCGGCCTGTGTCGAGACTAAATACACGGAAAGGTTTGCCTAAGCGTGAAGCAATATCAATTAACACAACATCTTCTGCTCCCGAAAACGAAATTGCAATTTCACCTTGTTGGCTTAAGGCAAGTTCTAAAATTTCTCGAGGGCTTTTGGTTGCATATTCAGCAGCAAGAGCATCTACGATATCAATAGTCGGAATAACGGTCATGTGTGTTCCTGGCAAAAGGCTTGGGCGCATTGAGTTATGAAAAATATTCTAAAGGATAGTGAATAATTTGCTTAGCACTTTAATTTCAATCCTTATGAATAAAATTGATTTGATCAATAACAACGCAAAACTGAAAATCTTAATGGTATGATACAGCAATTTTTAACCAACGTTGGAAGCATTCATGGAAATCGTATGCCTAGATCTTGAAGGAGTTTTAGTTCCTGAAATTTGGATCAATTTCGCAAAAAAAACAGGGATTAAAGAACTAGAAGCAACAACTCGTGATATTCCGGATTATGATGTTTTAATGACTCAGCGTCTGAATATCCTAAAACAACACGGTTTAGGCTTAAAAGACATCCAAGAAGTTATTGCCGAGATGGGGCCACTACCAGGTGCAAAAGAGTTTGTTGAATGGGTGAGCAATCATTTCCAGCTGGTCATTTTGTCGGATACTTTCTATGAGTTTGCTCATCCTTTAATGAAGCAATTAGGCTGGCCAACAATTTTCTGTCATAAATTAGAGACAGATGAAAATGGTATGATTACCGCTTATAAACTTCGCCAACCTGACCAAAAACGTGAGTCGGTTAAAGCACTACATGGTTTGAATTTCCGTGTGATTGCAGCAGGTGATTCATATAACGATACAACGATGCTTGGTGAAGCCGACCATGGTTTCTTGTTTGATGCGCCTGCAAATGTTATTGCAGAGTTCCCGCAGTTTCCTGCAATCAATGGTTATGATGCATTAAAAGAAGCAATCCGTTCTGTTTCACAGCGCAATATTCCTGCTTAAGCAAGAAAAAATAGATAATAAAAAAGGCGCTGTAAGCGCCTTTTTTATTTAGATTGGTTTTTGAAACTTAGAATTTATAACCAAGTTTTAAACCGTAAGCGATAGCATCGTTATCAGAGAAGTCTGCAACATATTGATCACTACCTGCTTGCGCGCCTGTTTGAGCTTTGGCATCACCCAACCAGAAGTATTTTACGCCACCAGCGATGAAAGTTTGTGGAGTAGGGCTATATTGAACACCTAAACCTACGTTCCAGTAACCTTCTGTTGGTCCTAATGTTGTTACAGGATTACCTGCACCAGAGTCCCAACCTACAGAAACATTACCAGCCCATTTATCATTAAGTTTACGGCCTACACCAGCGTTCACAGACCATTGGTCATCAGAATATTCAACTAGGTTGAAGCCATTTGGACGTCCAACAAGACCACCTACAGCTTCTGAGACTTTGCCAAATTTATATGGCTGAATTGAGAAATCTTTCCAGTTCACCCAGCGTACATTGGCAAACGCAACTGTATCAGCCATGATACCTGTTTGAAAATCAAGGTTAACAGACTGTGGTGTTGTGATTGTAGTTTTACCAGATGAATTAATTGCCTGAAGTTTAGATGCTGGAACGTCTAAACCAGTAAGTACTGAAGTAAGACCAGGGAAATTCAATAAAGATAGATTTTCATTAATATCCACTTTATGATCAATTTCAGAACGATAAGTTACAGATGCTCTAAGTGCGATTTCAGGAATCTGATAAGCTGCCCCTGCTAACCAACCAGCACCAGTAGTTTCTTTAATACTTGCATCATAACCATTATAAAGGCTATAAGCTTGACCTCGTAAACTTACATTACCTTTAACGGTTTGTAATACAGGGCCTGCATAGAAGTTAAAGTTTTTAGTTGGTTGATAACCAAATACAAAAGATAAGTTTTGTGTATCAACTTTAACTTTAGTTCCGCCATTACCTAAATAATTATTTGCCGCAGCAAGAGCGCCAGCAAGTTGTTTAAATTGAGGACTTGCTAAAACTTGACCTTTTGCTAAAGCTAAAGTTTGGTCATTAACAGGCAAACCTTGTGCTTGCAAAGCTTCAGTTGCTTTTTTAGTGACAATCCCATCAATCGCAGTGGCTGATAAAACAGAATCAGAACCTGGCTGAGAAACGAATACGTTATTACCTGAATATTCTGCATCTGCTCCAAATGGTTGATCGTAGAGTAGACCGAAAGAAAATTGGTCATTAATTTGTAATTTTAATGCAGCACTTGGGAAGTAGTAGTCATTCGCCATATCGCCAATATCACGACGTGTGGCACTAGATCCAGCTTCTTTACCAGCTACATCAGGATCTAGAACAGAAATACCTGCTTCAAAGTAATTGCCAGGTTGGAAGAACGCAGACATTGACTGTCCAGAGCGATCTAAAGCTGCTGCAAAAACCCCAGTTGCAGGCAGCGTTGCTAAAATCATTGCAGTGCTCAGATGTTTTAATTTCATTTTTAATCTTTCCTTGAACTTCAAGACATTTTTTTAAAAGTAACAGAGTTAAACCGTTTAAACTGTGTTGCCTTCAGTGCTTTGAATTACAAGTTTCAAAGCATTGATAACTCCATGTAACAAAAATAGCATAATTACACTAAGAGTAAATCTGTTCTATGAACTGCAGAGTACTCACTTTTTATACAAAAAATGGCAATAATGAATGAAATATGAAGGAATATTTTTGTTGTTTAATTAATTTAAATAATTGATATTTATATTTTTTATCTATTATTAAAGTTGCTTTTTTTTATGACATTTTTGTCATAAATCCAAGAAAAATGGTCAAAGATTTTTTTGTAAAAATATGAATTGATTGATTATGAAATGAGTATTGGTCATCATTTTTAATGGATATGTCTAGTTTCTCTACACATGTATATTATTGATTCGGTTTTATATTGTTATTTGCTTGATAAAAATTGAGAGTATTTCCTTTACTATTTGGTCAAATTTTTTGAGGAATTAATTGCTGGATTTAAGCTTGCTTTATTTAAGGGATAACCGAAATAGAAAAGAAATCGGTTATCGCGCCTTTTAGATTTAAAACATAGCATTAGAGGGGATATAACTTTTCATCAAATTCTTCAAGTTTAGGAAATTTTAAAGGTTCAAGTTGGTCAAGGTGAGTGAGATACGTGACATAGTCCTCAAGAATAGTTTCACGTGCTTCTTGGCTAATGTAAGGTACATGGTAGGCAATGAATGGGGGAAGAACTTCAAAGCCAGTATAAGCCAAAGTACCGCGTTGAATCGGTGATAGATAATGTTCAATTGGTCCGTGAATAGAATTTTCCCCAAACATATGTGTTCTACCACCGAGTGTTAAACAGAGCATTGCTTTTTTACCTGCCATGCCACCATGGTTGTAAAACCGCTTACCCCCATAAAAAAGTCCAGAGACAAATACACGATCAATCCAGCCTTTTAAAATTGCTGGAACAGAAGTCCAATAAAGCGGAAAGTTCAAGATTACTAGATCGGCACGGTTTACTTTGTCAATTTCTGCTTGAATATCAGGAGACAAAAGTTGTTGTTTTGTGGCATTCCGCTGTTCTAATGCATAGTTAAAATAATCAGGTTGATTGAGTTCTAAAAAATCTTCCTTAGAGGCAACAGGATTAAACTGCATTGCATATAAATCGGAAATTTCTACTTGATGGCCCAATTTTTTTAAGGTTTGCTGTGCTGTCGTTTTTAGGGAAGTTGTAAAAGACAGAGGTTCTGGATGAGCATGAACAATCAGGATATTCATAGTGTCTTTACTCTTAAAGATAAGATTGGTTTTTAGTGGAATGTCGGAGAGTTAAGTCAGTTTGTCTTAAGTGACTATGCCTGAATTTAAAAGCATGGCATAGTTCATGAACTGACAGTTTTTACCATTTAACGCCACAATTACGCTTTCTAATGGGCCGCTCATGACTCCAGAATTACCCGGAACTTATATTAATTTATTAGCTGAGATCGTTAAGCGCAGAGGTATCTCTTGTGAGCAGTTTTTAGAGGGTAGTGGAGTAACACCGGAACAATTAAAAAAACCGTATTGGTATGTTGAGTTTAATACCTTAAATAACTTACTTGAGCATGCGATTCAACTCACTCATGAGCCAGCATTAGCGGGTTATTTGGCGTTGGAAATGAAAGCTTCTTGTTATGGTTCTGTCGGTATGGCAGCCATGGTATCTGCAAATCTTGAGGAGGCTTTAAAAATACTTGAACAATTTATTGGTTCACGTTGTGATGCCTTTAAACCTGAGTTAAAGCAAGAGCAAGACGATGTTTACTGGTCTATTCATCAACCTTTAAAAAGTTTTCAATTAAGTTCAGATGCGACTATTTTTTTGTTGTTAGGTTTTGTTTACATCGCAAAACATCTAACAGGGTTATCTTCTTTAGGTACAGTGCAATTGAATATGTCCGAACCACTAGGTTTTTCAAAAATAAAAGATAAATTAGGCGTAAGTTGTTTATTTGAGCAAAAACATAATATTTGGATTTTTCCAAAAGAATATTTAATGCAGCCTGTACTCACGGCTGATCCTATGCTGGCACCTTTACTGAAAGCACAGTGTAAAAAAGATATTGATAAATTGAAGTTACGAAGTGGGTGGAAAGCAGAAATTAGCCAAGTAATAAAAAAATTATTGATCAATAGTCAGGGGGAAATATTAAAAGTTAAGCAAGTTGCCCAAATGATGAATATGTCAGAACGTAGCCTACAGCGGTATTTAGCAATAGAGAATACAAGCTTCTCAGCATTAGTTGATTTAACTCGAAAGCAATATGCACAAGAACTTTTGCAAAATAGTTTAATGTCAATTGAATCTGTGGCATTAAGTTTAGGCTATGCCGATACATCCCATTTCACCCGCGCTTTTAAACGCTGGATGGGAGTGACACCGAAGTATTATCAAACTCAGTTAAAACTAAAAAATTTAGAGATACGTGAATAATCTAGAAGACCACAAATTTGAAAGTGGTCTTCTAACCCTATCTTAATTTGTTAACTCTTGTTTTGATGAAAGTGTATGAATTACTTCAAAATAGCTCGGTGGAGTGGGCACATGCCCACGTTCTCTTAATATTTTGTGCATACGCGGTAATTTAAAATATGGAACAGACGCCATTAAATGATGTTCCATATGGTAATTGACATGAATAGGGGCCACAAAGCTTCTCGCAATCCAACCTGCACGTGTAGTACGAGTGTTAGTTAAAGCAGTATTGCTGGTTTGCATACCTGCATGTTCTGCCATTGAACGGATTCTTAAAAATAATGGAAATGGAGTCAAATAAGCCAAAGGCCATAACCAATAAAAACGTTGTTGACCACATGCTTTTAAAACACCATAAAGTAATAGGTTGGTTGCAATAGCGCCTGTACTGTTTTTTGCAATACTCTTTGCATAGTCAACAAATTTTTTATCACTGCGGTCTAACCAGATTTGATCATTGGCTACAGTCCATTTCATGACATCAAGGTCCATCAACACACGGCCTAAGCTAAACTTTAATCCTGTTATACCGGTTAAGTCGCGTAAGAATTTACGAGTAAGAGATTTTTTACTGACAGGAAAGCCTGCAACTAAAGAAAGATCTGGGTCATCTGGTGTAGATGTTTTGGCGTGATGACGAACATGGTGTACACGATATTTTTGTAGGTCGTTCCAGATTGGGCGGGCACATAGCCACTCCCCAACGAAATCATTTATTTTCTTATTTTTGAATAAACTTTTATGGGATGCATCGTGCATTAAAATTGCGAGGCATAACTGACGGCCAGCTAAAACAGCTAGAGCAAGCATACATGCTAATAATTTCCCCCAACTCGGTAAGTAATCCCACATCATAATTAAGCTGGCAAATGTTCCTCCAATAACAGCCCATGTGCTAGCAACGGCCCAAGCGCCATATGCATCTGAAGGTTCTGTAAGCTCTTGTATTTCTTTTCTGCTAAATAGATCGGTAACACTCACCTGTGCATTCATTTTTATTCTCCCAAATTAGAGTTTGGTATCCATATTTTATATTACAAATATAGTCATAAAAATTTAAAAAGTGAAATATTTGTTTGTAAAAAAATAAATCAGATGGCTATAAATTTAATTCCTGTTCATATATTTTTTTCCAAAGTTTTTGGCCAATTGCATCTAGTTGCTGTACATCTTGAGCAAATTGATTACGAGCAGATTCATTTACAAATGGCTCTGGTAATAATGGGTCATTCATGAGTAAGGCAATAGTTTCCCTTCCTAAAAGAAGTGCCTTGACTGCTGCATCGTTTAAAGGGGAGTGAGCATAATTTTCAAGCCAGTGCGTAATATCTCGACTATACATTTCATAATTTTTTTCGAGTTGTTTGGTATCCCATAAAGAAAAAATTTGCTTAAGCGTTGTTGAGTCGAAATGCTGAATAATACAAATTTTTGCTTCTTTCTCTAGCCCTGCTAAAACAAGCTCATCACAGGTTTTTTCAAAGCTATAAGCTAAATTGTCTGGGCGGATGTAAATACCAGTTTCCAGCTCTTTAAAACCAAATTGACGAAGTGCACGTTCCCGTTTTTTTAGTGCTGTTCGGTCTATGCGGCCTAAGGTTCCTGTAAACACGGCAAGATAATGCTGCTGCCATTCTTTAGTTTGTTTAATTCCATTTTTACGATTGAGAATAACTTTCGCCCAATCTTTTGCAGATGGAGAAAGTTGATAGATTCCGCGTTCTACGCTCTGGATCATACCTTCATTTAACAAGCGTGTTGTCGCAACTCGAATACCATTTTCACTTAAGTTAAAAAGTTTAGCTGCAACCAAAATTTGTTTGATACTGAGCTGAGGATAAGCGGAAGAAAGAAAGAGGTCGATAATAAGATGACGTGCGTTAATTTTGGTATTTTTCATTCAGTCTGAATTTTTGATATGAGTTGTATTTAATTGGAATAATAACATGTTTTTTTAAGGACTTTTTAAGATGATTTTCTAAACTCATCTATTGTAAAAGACTTATCTATAACAAAAGAAAATTTGGCCATTTTTAACCAAGTTTTATCTTTTTACGATAGTTAACCTAAGTTTGTCATTATGATGTGATACATTATCGCACTTTAAATAAACTGCCTTTCACTAGAGGCAATAACCACAAATGCTAGAAATGATCTGATATTGAACACGTGTTCGGCCAAATAAAAGGCTAACTGTGGCGATAAAATAAATTTTAGATCGTTCTAGTGATTAACTAACTTTCTTTGAGCAAGTTATGGAAAATTTTGAAGTTATAAAAGCACTGTTTCTAGGCTTTGTTGAAGGCTTAACTGAATTTTTACCTATTTCGAGTACTGGTCATTTAATTTTATTTGGTCATATTATCGATTTCCATTCAGATGGCGGTCGTGTCTTTGAAGTAGTGATCCAGTTAGGTGCTATTCTGGCAGTGTGTTGGTTATATCGTCAGAAAATCATTAACTTAATCAAAGGTTTTTTTAGTGGTGATGTCGAGTCACGCCATTTTGCCATTAGTGTCTTAATTGCTTTTTTCCCGGCAGTGATTATTGGCGTTTTAGCTGTAGACTTTATTAAAAGTGTTTTATTTAGCCCAATTGTGGTTGCGATTGCTCTGATTGTTGGCGCGCTTATTATTTTCTGGGTTGAATCTAAACAATTTGAACATAAAACGGATGATGCGACCAAGATCACGTTTAAACAGGCGCTTTTAGTTGGTCTGGCTCAATGTGTTGCGATGATTCCTGGGACTTCTCGTTCTGGTGCGACAATTGTAGGTGGGATGTTTGCAGGCTTGTCTCGTAAAGCTGCAACAGAGTTTTCTTTTTTCCTTGCAATGCCGACCATGCTAGGTGCAGCGACATTTGACCTAATTAAAAATGCTGATGTGTTGACTTCAGACAATATGGTTAATATTGGAGTAGGTTTTGTTGCGGCATTTATTGCTGCTTTATTGGTTGTAAAAGCACTCGTACTCTTCGTTGAGCGTCATACATTACGTGTATTTGCATGGTATCGAATTGTATTAGGTGTGATTATCCTAATTGCTGCTATGTTCTTTAACTTATCTGCTTAATAGTCAGATTAAGGATAAAAACCTAGAGAAATCTAGGTTTTTTTATGCCTAAAAATAGCTTTAACTTGCTTATTTATACAAAGTACTACCAAGAAATACTTTTTCCTTTTAGTTTGATTGATATAGTAAATCTTAAATAGCCCGTAAAAAATAAAGCAATGCAACAGAATGACTTGACGAAAAGTTTGGTAGAGGCTTTTTTGTATTTGGCTCCTCAAGAAGGGCTATATCCCACTCATATTTCAAATATTACCCTGATGAGGGTAGATCATTCCACACAGCCGGTTGCTGTATTGCAAGAGCCTTCCATTGTTTTAGTCATTCAGGGTGTAAAACGGGCTTATATCGGAAAAGATATTTTTAAGTTTCAACAAGGCCAGTGTTTATTTATCTCAATTGCTATTCCTTTTGATTGCGATACGTTGGTTGAGCGTGAACCAATGCTTGCAATTGCGATTAAATTTGAACCTCAAATGATGGCCGAGCTGGCGACTAAAATGGATAAAGAGCAGCGACCGCTTATAGAAAACTTTGATAACAAAGAGATAAAACTGAGCTGTGGTTTAAATATTATTGAAATGAACTCGGTTATATCTGATGTTGCTTTACGTTTGTTGAACTTACTTCGTTCTAAGCAAGATACTGCAATCTTAGGAGAGCAGGTGAAACGAGAACTTATTTATCGGGTTTTACAAGCTGGCGGTGGTGATTTTATCCAGAACCTTTCGGCTATTATGAGCCGAAGTGGAGTGATTTATACGATTTGTGAAATTATTCAAAGAGATTATTATCGTAACTTAACGGTTCAGGAGTTGGCTAAACAAGCAGGAATGAGCGTTTCGCTTTTTCATCAAGCTTTTAAGAAAGTTACCAACTATTCTCCATTACAGTACATCAAAATTACTCGGTTACATAAGGCACGTGATCTAATCCTAAATAACCAAATGGGCGTTGCAGAAGCTGCCTATGAGGTAGGATATGTGAGTGCCTCACAGTTTAGTCGAGAGTTTAAGCGGCTGTTTGGAGTTCCACCTAAATTATCAACAAACTAAAGTAAATCAACACGTCTTAAATATAAACCAAACATGGAGCATATCAATGAATCTTCCGACAACCATGAAAATTGTTGAAATTACGGTTCCTGGCGGACCTGAGGTTTTAAAACTTCAAGATTCAAATGTTCCGGTACCTCAAGCTGATGAAGTTTTAATTGAGGTTAAAGCTGCTGGAATTAACCGCCCTGATGTCTTACAGCGTATGGGGTTATATCCAATGCCTAAAGGGGTTACTCAAATCCCTGGACTTGAAGTCGCTGGAGTAGTGGTTGCTGTGGGTGAGCAAGTGCAACAGTTTAAAGTCGGGGACAAGGTTTGTGCTTTAACCAATGGTGGCGGGTATGCAGAATACTGTGCGGTAACTGCAACTCAAGTATTGCCAATACCTGAGAATTTATCATTTACTCAAGCTGCTGCGATTCCAGAAACATTCTTTACGGTTTGGGCAAATCTTTTTGATATTGGCCGTTTAAAGAAAGATGAAACTGCCCTGATTCATGGCGGTGCAAGTGGGATCGGAACCACTGCTTTAGCGATTTGCCATGCTTTAGGTATTAAAACTTTTGCTACGGTTGGTAGTGAAGATAAAGTTGAAGCACTCTCTGATTTAACCACAGCAATTAATTATAAAACCCAAGATTTTGAGCAGGAAATTTTGAACCATACTCAAGAACAAGGTGTTGATGTTATTTTGGATATTGTGGGTGGTTCTTATTTTCAGAAAAACTTAAATCTATTAAAACGTGATGGCCGACTTGTCATTATTGGCTTTATGGGAGGTCGAATTGCAAAAGAATTTGATTTACAAAAACTGATTTTAAAACGCGCAACGATTACAGGCTCAACGATGCGAGCGCGTAATAGCCAAGAAAAAGCACAGATTGCTCAATCTTTACATGAACATGTGTGGCCGTTATTGGAGCAAGGCAAGTGTTTACCACAAATTTATAAAACGTATGCTTTTTCAGATGTACAAAGTGCTCATGCATGTATGGAGCAGGGCGACCATATTGGAAAGATCGTTTTAGAGATGAATGCTTAATCTTATCTGTGACAGTTTAGGTGAATGACATGTTTGCCTAAACTGAAATTTTATAATTATTAATTGTGCCTATTTCTATATAAAAATTGCCAAATTCTATTGGCTTGTTGCACCTGTTTCTTGATCTGAATATACATTTACTAAGAAATAATAACTGTCTTAAAGCTGTTATTTCGCTCTTCAATTCTAAAGGATGGTAACCATGAATACCCCAGCATCAAATGATAAAAATCCAACTCCAGATTTGGCAGAAGATAATGCGTTCTTCCCATCACCATATTCACTGAGTCAATATACTTCTCCTAAAACAGATTACGATGGCACAACCTATCCAATGCCATATGCAGGCAATAAAAAGGTCTTAATGATTGCAACTGATGAACGTTATATCCAGATGCAAAACGGTAAGTTCTTTTCTACCGGAAACCATCCAGTAGAAATGCTTTTGCCAATGTTCCATTTAGATAATGCCGGATTTGAAATTGATGTTGCGACACTTTCAGGTAATCCAGCCAAACTTGAAATGTGGGCAATGCCAAAGCAAGAACAAGTGGTATTAGATACTTTCCAGAAATATGCAGATAAATTAAAAAATCCGTTAAAACTTGCTGATATTTTAGAAAACGTTGTTGGTGAAAACTCTCCATATGCGGCTGTATTTATTCCGGGTGGGCATGGTGTGTTAGCGAAGATTCCGCATAGCCTTGAAGTGAAGAAAGTTCTTAAATGGGCAGTTGAACAAGACAAATTTATTATTACGTTATGTCATGGTCCAGCTTCGTTACTGGCTGCTGCAGTAGATGAACAGCCTGAGAATTATATTTTTAAAGATTATCAAATTTGTGTATTCCCTGACTCGTTAGATAAGGGAGCGAATATTGATATTGGTTACATGCCTGGAGCTTTACCGTGGTTAGTCGGTGAAAATCTTGAAAAACTCGGTGTGAAGATTTTGAACACTGGCATTACTGGTCAATGTCATCGAGACCGTAAATTGTTAACGGGCGATAGTCCGCTTGCTTCTAATAATTTAGGCAAACTTGCAGCTGAAACATTGCTGGCTGAAGTGAAGGATTAATTCACTAAAAGTGTGCGCCCTGCGGGACTCGAACCCACGTCGGTCGCTTAGGAGGCAACTGCTCTATCCAGTTAAGCTAAGGGCGCATAATTTTCTGATTATAAACAAAAAAGCCATTGCCGAGGCAATGACTTTTTATAGTTTTAAGTACAAGCTGTTAGATTACTGTTCTTTGGCATTGAGTACTTTAAACAAAATAAACATGAGAACGATCCAAATAGGAATCATCATCACTGATTCTTTAAAGCCTTGACTCCACATAATGTAGAGTACTACAGCAATAAAACCTAAAACCAAATAGTTACTAAACGGTGCCCAAAGTGCAGGAAAGTGAGTTTTTTGACCGAGTTTTTTCATTGCTGATTTAAACTTAAGGTGAGTCATACTGATCATCGCCCAGTTCAATACCAGTGCTCCAACAACAATGTACATTAAGTGGCTTAAAGCATCTTCTGGTACAAAGTAATTTAAAAGAACACAGCCAAAAATGAGTAATGCCGATAGCAAAACTGCTGGTACAGGTACACCTTGTTTATTTACTTTCTTGAAAATTTTTGGTGCATTGCCTTGTTGAGCTAAACCGTAAAGCATACGGCTATTTGCAAACATCCCACTGTTATAAACAGAGAGAGCGGCGGTTAAAATAATAAAGTTCAGTAAGTGTGCAGCCCAACCAATACCCATTTGACTAAAAATCATAACAAATGGACTTTTATCGAGTCCGCCTAGATCTAATTGGTTCCACGGCACTAATGAAAGTAAGATCGCTAGTGAACCGATATAGAAAATCAAGATACGGAAAACAACTTGGTTAATTGCTTTTGGAATGGTTTTTTTCGGATCTTTTGCTTCTGCCGCGGCCATACCAATTAGTTCAATACCACCAAAGGCGAACATCAAGAAAGCCAACATATAGAAGAGGCCACTAAAGCCATTTGGAAAAAATCCACCATGAGACCAAAGGTTACTAAACGAAATGCTTGAACCTACATCTGCTGTAAATAGCAAATAAAGGCCAAAAACAATCATAGAGATAACCGCAGCAACTTTAATAATAGCGAGCCAGAATTCGGACTCACCATAAAATTTGACGTTTGTTAGGTTAATTGCCGTAATCACGACAAAGAAAAATAAGACAGAAGTCCATGCTGGAATATGAGGCCACCAGTAATTAATATATTTGGCTACCGCGGTGAGTTCACTCATCGCAACCAAAACATAGAGCATCCAATAATTCCATCCAGCTAAAAATCCGGGAAATTTCCCCCAGTATTTATACGCAAAATGGCTGAACGATCCTGCAACAGGTTCTTCAACAATCATTTCTCCCAGGTGGCGCATAATTAAAAAAGCAATTAAGCCACCAATGGCATATCCTAAAATAATGGATGGTCCCGCAGATTGAATCACTTGCGCCGAGCCTAAAAATAATCCGGTACCAATTGCTCCACCCATAGCAATTAATTGGATATGTCGATTTTTTAGTCCTCGTTGAAGTGTAGAAGATTCGTTGGTCAAAGGTCTTCACTCACAATGAATAAGTAAATTATTCTAATAGATGGATTTATTTTAGCCTAGACTACAATTGAACAAGGGATGACTGTAAAGTAACTATAAAAAATATTTAAAATCATAAACTTGCTTTTAATCGTGTTAAATTGGTTGAAAAATATTCCAAAAATATATTTTTTGATAGACTTTTTTTCTTATGATTTTGCTTTATTCGGTCATTGCAGGTATGAATTGAAATTTCCAAAATAAACCCGCGTCAATACGATTGATGTATAAGTACAGTGCTATCTCTTGATCATAAAACGATTTAAGATGAAGCGAATGACTAAACAAGTCTGCTTGTTTTGAGATATAAAAACACAATAGTAAGGATAACAGTTGATATGAGCTTCGTACCGCAAATTAAAATTCCAGCAACTTACATGCGTGGTGGAACCAGTAAAGGTGTATTCTTTAAACTTGATGATTTGCCGGAAAAAGCTCAAGTTGCAGGTCAAGCAAGAGATCAACTCTTGCTACGTGTCATTGGTAGCCCAGACCCTTATGGAAAACAAATTGATGGAATGGGTGGAGCGACCTCGAGTACCAGTAAAACCGTTATTCTCGCTAAAAGTACACAGCCAGATCATGATGTCGACTATTTGTTTGGGCAGGTTTCAATTGATCAAGCTTTTGTAGATTGGAGTGGTAACTGCGGTAATTTGACAGCTGCGGTTGGTTCATTTGCGATTTCAAATGGTTTGGTTGATGCCGACCGTATTCCTGAAAATGGCCTCTGTACTGTTCGAATTTGGCAAAAAAATATTCAAAAAACTATTATTGCGCATGTACCTATCACCAAGGGCCAAGTTCAAGAAACCGGAGACTTTGAACTAGATGGGGTAACTTTTCCTGCCGCTGAAGTTCAAATTGAGTTTTTAGACCCTGCCGATGATGGTGAAGAGGGCGGTGATATGTTCCCGACAGGGAATGTTGTTGACCAATTAGATGTTCCAGAAATTGGTAGTTTTCAAGCGACATTTATTAATGCTGGTATTCCAACCATTTTCTTAAATGCAGAAGATTTAGGCTACGAAGGTACTGAATTACAAGATCATATTAATGGTGATGCAGCAGCATTAGCACGTTTTGAAAAAATTCGTGCCTATGGTGCAGTTCAGATGGGCTTAATTAAAGATATTTCAGAAGCAGCCGCACGTCAGCACACACCAAAAATTGCTTTTGTCTCTAAACCAAAAAATTACACAGCTTCAAGCGGTAAAAACGTTTCAGAGAACGATGTCGACTTACTCGTTCGAGCTTTGTCGATGGGCAAACTTCACCATGCCATGATGGGAACAGCAGCGGTGGCAATTGGTACAGCGGCTGCGATTCCAGGCACTTTAGTAAATTTAGCGGCTGGCGGCGGAGAGCGTGAAGCAGTACGTTTTGGACATCCATCTGGAACATTACGTGTTGGTGCCCAAGCTGAACTTACAAATGGCCAATGGGTAGTGAAAAAAGCCATTATGAGTCGTAGTGCGCGTGTGTTAATGGAAGGTTGGGTACGCATTCCGGGTGACAGTTTCTAAAAGTCATTTAAATGAAAAGCCTCTCTACCCTAGAGAGGCTTTTTACTTCTGACATCCATAACTCATCACGCACTTTTTACAGTGAATCGTGTATGATGTAGCACATGAATGTTTCATCACATTCAATAAAATTTCTCTACTGATTTTACGAGGCGACTGTGTCATCACTCTCTCAAGTTAATGCGGATGTTTTAAAACAAGCTCAACAACGTATTCAACAAGATTTATTGACGACACTGGCTGCATTCTCAATTCCCGAACCTTTAAAAAGCGCTGTACACCATGCAGTTATGCTCGGTGGAAAACGTGTGCGTCCGGCTTTGTGTTACGCTACAGCTTCTTTACAAGATAATCCAAATTTTGCGGCTGCTCGCCGTGCTGCGGTTGCTGTTGAACTCATCCATTGTTATTCCTTAGCACATGATGACCTGCCTTGTATGGACAATGATTTGCTTCGCCGTGGTCAGCCAACGTGTCATGTTGCATTTGGTGAAGATACCGCGTTACTTGCGGGTGACATTTTACAATCAATGGCTTTTGAAGTTTTAGGCAGCCGTTTGTTTGATGAGCAAGGGCAGGGAACGGATGCTGCAATTGTCTTAAAGCAAATTCAAATTTTAGCTACCGCTAGTTCTAAAATGGTTTGTGGACAGGTTTTAGACTTACAAGCCGAAGCTAAGCAAATTTCTCAAGACGAACTAGAGAATATTCACCGTAATAAAACGGGTGCGCTTATTCAGGCTGCTATTATGATGGGGGCAGTGACAATTTTCCCGGGAACTGATCAGGCAATTCCAAAACTACGTCAATACGGACAAGCGATTGGACTGGCTTTTCAGGTCCAAGATGATATTTTGGATATTACGTCGAGCACTGAAACTTTAGGCAAAACCGCTGGTAAAGACGAACAAGTACAAAAATCGACTTATCCTGCTCTAATGGGACTAGAGCAAGCACAGATTTATGCCAAAGAATTGCATGATCAAGCTTTCGAAGCTTTAGCGCATTTCGGTGAAAATGCAAAAGAATTAGTTGAGATTTCACAATTCCTGTTAGCTCGTACTAATTAATAAAAACATAAATCAATCTTCCTACTTCTATTCAGACTTAATGAATACAGGAGAAAAGAATGAATGGTGAACAGCTTCATCAACTCGCAATAGAGGCGGCGCGTAATCTCCCTTTTAGTGAGCAAACTCATCCATTTGGTCCAGAGTATGAAGTTTTTAAAATTTTAGAAAAAATGTTTATGCTGACAGTGGAAGTGTCTGGCGTAAAAATGATTAATGTCAAATGTGACCCTTATAAAAGTCAGGAATATCAGGAACTCTATCCATTTATTATTCCCGGCTATCACATGAATAAAAAACACTGGATTTCGATTAAACCGCATAAAAATTTAACAAGCGATTTTCTCCGAGATTTAATTCGCGACTCTTATGACTTGGTCGTAAAAAAGCTTCCTTTGAAAGATCAGAAAAGATTAAAAAACCAATAATATAAAAGAAAAAACGGCGACATGATTGTCGCCGTTTTGATTTCAATGGCTTATTTGAAGCAATTAAATTAATTATGCTTCCCCATAATGCCACGTATGGTATTTAAAACATCGGCAGGTAACACAACAGTTTTAGCATTGCTTGATTTCGCCATATCTTGCATTGCTTTGACGTACTGTTCACCTAACAGGTAAGCAACAGGAATTTCTTTATCACCTACGGCACTTGTTACCATTTCAATCGCTTTTTGAGAAGCTTCTGCTAAAACAACCTGCGCTTCGGCATCACGGCGAGATGCTTCTAAACGACCATCTGCTTCTAAAATTGCAGCTTGTTTCTCACCATCAGCTTTGGTAACTGTAGCACGACGTTGACGTTCAGCAGCGGCTTGAGCTTCCATGGCAGCTTGCATGGTGGAAGATGGCTGAATATCTTGAATTTCTACTGTTTTTAAGGTGATCCCCCAATCTGAAATATCATCAGAAATCGCAGCTTTTAGTTTTGCTTTAATGTGATCTCGTGAAGATAGAGCATCATCTAGATCCATTTCACCGACAATTGAACGTAGTGAAGTCTGTACAAGGTTTTGAATGGCCCATGTATAGTTTTCAATACCGTACACTGCTTTTTCAGGTGTAGTCAGATTGATATACGCCACGGCATTCATGAGTAATACAGCATTGTCACGGGTAATGACTTCTTGTGATGGAATATCAAGCACAATATCTTTAGTGGTGACTTTATAGGCCACGTCATCGATATAAGGAATAACGAAGTTAAGCCCTGGGTTAAGCGTAGAATGATATTTTCCTAAACGCTGAACAATCCATTTATAACCTTGAGGAACAATACGTACCCCTTTAAAAATGGTAACAGCAACAAAAGCCAAAAAGGCTAAAACAATAATAGTACCAACTGGCATGAAAATAACCTCTCTTTATCTTTAATGTTTATGAAGTGCTGTGGGGCTGAACAATTAAGTCATTACCCGAAATATCAATGACTCGAACCCGATCACCGACCTTAACAGGGGTGGTGCTTCGGCAGTTCCATTCATCGGCCCCTAAAATAGGCATAGGGAAACGAACAATAATTTGGTCATGAGCAAGTTCGGTCTGAATCACCATACCAATTTGCCCAATAGTCGCTTCTCGAGGTAAACCTGCTTTAGTTTTATCAATAGATAAAGGCTTAATAAATTTAAACCAGAGAAGGGTACATAGCACCGATAACACAATCCACAGCACTATTTGAGTAGTAAGGCTGATATCTGGAAATAACCAATAGAGAAAGCAAACCATTATGGCTGCAATACCAAACCAGAGAGCGGCAAAGGCAGGGAGAATCAGCTCAGAAAGAATAAGTAAGATACCCAATACAAACCAATGCCAAGGTTCTACAACAAACTCCATAGATCTGCTCTTTTATATGTCTTTATGATGGGTAAAAGTGATTTCATATCACTTTTACCACTGTAGCAGATGATGGAGAGTGTGGATAGAAAAAAACCACCTCAATTAAAATTTAGGACGTGGTGCAGGCTTAAATGCGGCTGGAGATTTTTTGAAATTTGCAATTGCAGTTTCAATTTGGCGAATTTGACCTTGAGCAGCTTTTTCGCCTTCTAAAATAGCTTCATTACTTGATTTTAAATCGAGTGTACCTAAGTGCCCAACTTTAGGCTGAATCACTACGTTAGCTTGCTTTAACTCTTCATTAATACTTTGTTGACCCATAATATTAATAGTTTGATCAAGCAATCCCCACATATTCGCAGGTCGGTTTCCTGCCGGACGTGCAGAAATATCAACTGCAATCACAATATCAGCACCCATATCACGTGCTGTTTTGACCGGAATTGGGCTAACCAATCCGCCATCTACATATTTCTGCTTACCAATGGTTGCTGGTACAAACACATTTGGAATACTGCATGATGCACGAACAGCTTGTCCTGCATTACCTTTAATAAAGTCTGCTTTTTGGCCATTATCAAGACGAGTTGCTACCGCTGCAAAACGAATTGGGAATTTCTCAATAGGCTTGTTACCCACGTTACGGTTAACATAGTCCTGTAGCTTTTGCCCAAGAATAATACCTTGGCGATTCAGGGTTAAATCGCGGATATCAGACTCTTGCAATTTGAGCGCAAGATTTTGGAGTTGATAAGGTGTTTGTCCACTGGCATAGATACTGCCTACGAAGCTACCGGCACTTGTACCCGTAACAATTTTCGGTTTAATACCATGTGATTCTAAAACTTTGATAACACCAATATGTGAAAATCCTTTTGCTCCACCGCCACCCAATGCAAGTGCGATCACTGGTTCGCGCGCTTTAACTGAAGTGGTCGGTGTTGGTGTTTTGCTGAACTTATCACAGCCAAATAGGGCTAAAGAGATAAATCCGATACTGGCAAATTGAGCAATTTTCATCTTCGAAAAACAATCTATGGCAAGATAAATTAAGATGGCCCATCAGACCAGATTCGTTCAAATTTTGCTAGGTTTTTTTCACAAGATTTTGTAAAGGCTCTGCAAGCCAATTACGATTTTTCGGTGATATTTTTCCTTCATAACGTTCAAAAATCTTGGCGAGATCTTCATCATAATTTCCGCTTGGAGTTAAATAACCTAAGCAGTGAATAGTCTTACGGTCATAATCAAAAGAAAACATCACAATAGGAATATTGGCTTTTGCAGCAATATGGTAAAAACCACTCTTCATTTTTTTTGCTTTTTTACGTGTGCCTTCTGGCGCCATTCCAATCCAGATCTTGTCATACTGTTGGATAGTCGCAACGACTTGTTCAGTCAGACCATTGGCCGAGTCACGTTTTACAGGAATAACGCCCGCCCAATCTAAAACCCGTTTAAAAGGTGGCTTAAATAAACTGTCTTTACCTAGTACCGTAATTTGAATACCGAGTCCAAAAATGGCAAGAAAACCATACCAGCCATCAATATTGGAGGTGTGGGGAGAAATAATGGCTACAGCTTTAGGAAAGTTGGGAACTTCACCTTCTATAGTCCAGCCTTGTGCCAAAAAGAGTTTTTTAAATAATGCTCGACTTAAAGCATTACCACGTTGGGGAACCTGAGACGGTAGATTAGGGAAATGTTGTTCCATATTTTTAAGTTTTAAATCATCCTTTGTTTTATCTTAATCTTTTGAAATCTGCGCTTCATTGGCAAAATGTAAGACCACGCATGGTATTTCATGTTATTACCGCACAAATAAATAAAAGTAGGTATATATGTTCCGACAGCAAAATCTTTATCTTTTGCTCTTTTCCTTATATTGGGCACAAGGTTTGCCTGTAGGTTTTATAACGCATGCCTTACCTGTCATATTAAGAGCTCAAGGTGTATCTCTTGCCCATATTGGTGGTTTTGGGCTGCTCATGTTGCCTTGGTCAATCAAAATATTTTGGGCGCCGTGGGTAGATCGACATGCCATCTCGCATTTAGGTCACTATCGTAGCTGGATTTTACCTGCTCAGTTTTTGACGGTGGGTGTACTTTGTATTTTATCTTTTTTCCCTATACAAGTTTTAGATCAGCCTCTTTATCTCTTTATATTTTTTATTACGCTGTTATTTATGAACTTAACAGGCGCAACTCAAGATATCGCGACCGATGCTTTAGCGGTCAATTTATTGCAACACGATCAGCAACATTGGGGAAATACTTTTCAAGTTGTAGGTTCACGACTTGGTTTTATTGTGGGCGGGGGAGCCGTGTTATGGTGCCTAGACTGGTTATCATGGCAGCCGACTTTTCTATTATTAGCCGCTTTAGTCTTTATTAATACCTTACCTATTTTACTATTTAAAGAGCCATCTCATACTTCTCATTCACCTCATCAATATAGCCAACCAAGTCTAGTTACAAAGATTAAAGCTTACTTGGGGTACTTCTCTCAAAATAAGGAACTTCGTTCTTGGTTAATGGTACTCATCACTTTTAAAGTGGCAGATGGCTTAGCTGGGCCGTTACTCAAACCCTTAATGGTTGATATGGGATTAAGTTTTACCCAAATTGGTGTTTACATCACTATGCTAGGCGCTGTAGCTGCTTTAGTGGGAGCATTTATTGCAGGATGGGTATTAAAGTATTTTTCTAGGCCAACTACATTAATTAGTTTTTCAATATTAAAAATCATGAGTTTAGGTGCGTATGTTTATTTGGCCTATGCTTATGAACAAAAGATAAAAATAGATGCATGGCTTATCTATGCCGTAAATGCCCTGGAAGATGCTTTTGCTGCCATGCTACTAGTTGTGATGTTAACTTTGGTTATGCATTACAGTCGAAAAAACTATGCGGGTACCGATTTTACTTTTCAGGTTTCAGTCATGGCGACAGTCAGTGGTGGTCTTTACAGCTTTAGTGGAGTCATTGCAGATGCGCTTGGTTATTTCCATTATTTGATAGCTATTGTCAGTATTGCGGTACTCTTTTTAATTCCTATTTACTTATGGAAAGTTGCCAAAACTGTATAAAAAATAACTTTAAGTAGATGAAATAAAGAGACTTAAATATAACTAAGCTGCACTAAAAAATCATACTTATATTTTTAGCCAATCTTTTAAAAATGTATATTTTTGGCTATTTAAATGGCTTATTAATTGTGCCATCTTGTTTGGAAAGCAAAAGGAAGTTGCAAGGAGAAAAGTGGATGCAAATAACAAGAAAAATCATGTGAATCAAATAAGACTGGTAAAAAAATATTCATTTAGATTGGATATTAGCCTAAAGTCTAAAAAAGAATAATGAAATAATGATTTAATCATTATATAAGATAAGAGAGTTGTGTAGGATTCGTTACAACATGAAGTTAAGGTAAAGGTTCTGTAAACCAAAAAGTAAATGCTGATTCTTTTGGACCGGAATTTTTAATCTTACCCAGCGTTAAAATTGGTTTTGATTGCGGTAATAAAATTAATGCAATCAAATTTGGAGGATGGTTGATTCTTTAGTGCTTAATGGTCACACGAATCAACTTGGCATGGACAGGCAGCATAAAATATATTTTTAGGAGTCTTTGATGGATCTATTCCTTAATCGTAAATCGTTTGTTGTTAAAAGTTTAGCTATTACAGTAACAGCTTTAATGATGAGTGGGGCAAATGCGGCAACTTCTGATAAAGAGGAAATTCGAAAGCTTCGTCAAGAAGTTGAAGCATTAAAAGCATTAGTTCAAGAACAACGTCAAGTACAGCAACAACAGCAACAAGTACAGCAGCAACAGCAAGTACAGTTAGCTGAAGTAAAAGCGCAACCTCAACCTGTGGCAGCACCTGCTTCTCCATTAGCAGGATTTAAGTCTAAAGCTGGCGCTGATGTGAACCTTTATGGTTTTGTTCGTGGCGATGCTAACTATATTATTGAAGGTGCAGATAACGACTTTGGTGATGTAAGTAAGTCAGACGGTAAAACACATGATAAATTACGTGCGACTGCTAAAACAACACGCCTAGGTTTAGATTTTAATACACCTGTTGGAGACGACAAAGTTGGTGGTAAAATCGAAGTCGATTTTGCTGGTTCAACCACAGATTCAAATGGTTCATTGCGTATTCGCCATGCTTATTTAACTTATAACAACTGGTTGTTTGGTCAAACGACTTCAAACTTCTTATCTAACCATGCACCAGAAATGATCGACTTCTCGACAAACATTGGTGGTGGTACTAAACGTGTACCTCAAGTACGCTATAACTACAAACTAGGCCCAACTACACAATTATTTGTTTCTGCTGAAAAAGGTGATAGTACTAC
Source organism: Acinetobacter sp. AOR01_HL (assembly GCF_027855455.1). Taxonomy (NCBI): domain Bacteria; kingdom Pseudomonadati; phylum Pseudomonadota; class Gammaproteobacteria; order Moraxellales; family Moraxellaceae; genus Acinetobacter; species Acinetobacter sp. AOR01_HL. The sequence continues at coordinate 53,827 of NZ_JAKTIM010000021.1, forward strand.
TTCGGTAACAGGTGATAGTATTAAGTATAGCCTACCAGCATTAACTGCTAAAATCACTCAAGGCTATGCAGAAGGCAGAGGTTCTGCTTCAGCTCGTGTTCTTGTAGAAAATTATAAATCACAACTTGCTGATGATGATAAAACTGGTTGGGGCGTTGCAGTTGGTACTGACTTTAAAGTGTCTGATCCTTTAAAACTCTTTGCTGACGCATCATATGTTGTGGGTGATAATAGTTACTTGTATGGTAGTAACTCTCCATACGCAGTAGATGGGAATTCTATTGAGCAAAATGAATTTGTAGCAGTACAAGTGGGTGGAACTTATAAGATTTTACCTAACTTACGTTCTACTTTAGCGTATGGTGCTCAGTTCTCTGATGATGGCACTGATTATGCGAGATTAAATGCCTCTGCAAATGAAAAAGTTCAACAAGCATGGATCAACTTTATCTATACGCCAGTTAAACCAATTGATTTAGGCGTTGAGTATGTCAACGGTAAGCGTGATACCTTTGCTGGTAAGTCTTACAAAGATAACCGTGTTGGTTTAATGGCTAAATATAGTTTCTAATAACGATTTTTAGCTAAAAATAGAAAAGACGAGGTTAAACTTAACCTCGTTTTTTTTATTTGTTAAATTTAAAAAATAATAATGAAATAAGGCCTCTAAATTAGATCATTTTTTATTTAAGTCATTTTTAAGTTTCAATTTCTACATTAAAGCATCATAAAAAGATTGTAGTCACTCACGATGCTGAATTTTTTTTCAACATTAAGAAATAAACAGATTTCTCTGTTTATGTTTAATCTCATTATAGCCATTTGGCTAGGTGCAATTTTAAATATTGGTTTTTATCATCAAGTCCATACTTTAACTCCATATTTTGGAGTAAAGGCTATTTTGTTTTTAGTTGCTACTCTCGTAATTCTTGTTGGTACCTATTATGCGGTTTTACAAATCTTAAATTGGAAATGGACTGCCAAAATCTTTGCAATTTTATTGATATTTATTGGTGGCTTTAGCTCTTATTTTGTAAACACATTGGGTGTCATTATTTCACCCGACCAAATTCAAAATATGGTGCAGACCGATGTTTCGGAAGTTACCGATCTAATCTCTTTACGCTTTGTTTTATGGACAATTTTTTTTGTTATTTTACCCATTTTTTTAATTACTCAAGTTAAATTTAAACAAGAAAAAGTATCACGGTTGTTATTGAAGAAAGTATTCTCACTGGTAGCTTCATTTGCAGTGGTCGGTGTTTTACTTTTTACCTACTATGTCGATTTCGCTGCAATATTTCGTGAACATCGTGATTTAAAAGGGATGATTTCACCGCAAAATAGTATTTCATCGCTTATGTCTTACTATCATAAGAAGGCTCCGAAGAAAAATCTGCCTCTTGTGATATATGGACAAGATGCTCATCAAGTTCGGCGAGTACAAAAGAACCTCCCTAAGTTAATGATACTTGTTGTCGGTGAAACGGCACGTGCCGAAAGTTTCTCTCTAAATGGGTATGCAAAAAATACGAATCCGGAGCTTTCTAAACAAGATATTTTCAACTTTTCGCAAGTGAGCTCATGCGGTACGGCGACAGCTGTTTCTGTGCCATGTATGTTCTCGGGTATGCCACGTGTAGATTATGATGAGCAATTAGCTAGTCACCGCGAAGGTTTACTAGATATTGCAAAACGTGCGGGTTACCAAGTGACTTGGATTGATAATAACTCGGGTTGTAAAGGTGCATGTGATCGTGTTGAACAATACCAAATTCCAGAAAACTTAAAGAAAAAATGGTGTAAAGATGGCGAATGTTATGATGACATTCTCATTGACAGCTTAAAGCAGTATTTGTCTACTATTGCCAAAGATGATGATCGCCCACGTTTGATTGTTTTGCATCAGGTGGGTAGTCACGGGCCTGCATATTACAAGCGTGCACCTGAGGCATATCAACCCTTTAAACCCACTTGTGATACGAATGCGATACAGGGCTGTTCGCAAACCGAATTGCTAAATAGTTATGATAATACAATCGTATATACAGACCATGTATTAAGCCAAATGATTAATACTCTAAAAGAAATATCAAAATATCAGACAGGTTTATGGTATTTATCTGATCATGGCGAATCAACCGGAGAACATGGTTTATATTTACATGGTTCACCTTATGCAATCGCACCGAGCCAACAAACACATGTACCAATGATTATGTGGTTCTCTGAAAGTTGGAAACAACATAATCTTGCTCAAGTGAATTGTTTAAGCCAA